>NZ_JBFUKF010000606.1:0-2213 GCF_056400985.1 Mucilaginibacter sp. P4_G9
CAGATGTGCAAATTTCAGATGTGCAGATATGCAAATTAAACGCCACTATCAATACCACGAATATACAAATCCTAAAAATATTAGCAAATAAATTCTGATTTCAAATGTGCAGATTTCTGAACCCGAATTCACCGAATTAAAGAATTCTCAGAATTTTAAAATTCGACTAATTCAATGAATTCTAAAAATTCCAGTTCAGACAACATCTGAAATTTGCACATCAATTTTAAAAAACTATAAAAATAGTTTGCAAACTATAGAAATAGTTTTACCTTTACTTAACTATAAAAATAGTTTGCTATGAATGTTAAAGAACTCACCAAAGCCGAAGAGCAGATAATGCAGATACTGTGGACTTTAAAGGAAGCCATTGTGAAGGATATTATTGAACAAATGCCCGAACCTAAGCCTGCTTACAACACCGTATCAACCGTGGTACGGGTACTGGAAGGTAAGGGTTATATTGATCATAAGGCCTATGGCAACTCGCATGTTTATTACCCGCTTATCAGCGATGATCAGTACAAAAAATTCACTTTTGATAAGATGATGAAAAATTATTTCAGCAACTCCTATCAAAGCCTGGTATCATTTATTGTCGACGAAAAAAAGATCAGTGTGAAGGAACTTGACGAGTTAACGTCCCTTATTGATAACCTAAAAAGCAAAAAACAATCATGAACTGGCTGCATTACCTCCTCGAAGCAAACATTTACCTTACCGTATTTTACGCCTGCTATTGCCTGTTTTTAAATAAGGAAACCTATTATACACTCAACCGGGCTTACCTGTTGTTCAGTTGTATCGTATCTTTCATCCTGCCTGTAATGCAGATAGGTGCTTTAAAACCAGCAGAAAACGCAGCGGAAATTAGCCTGGTAAACTACCAAACTACAATGGCTGCCGGTTCTGCCGCTGCACCAGATACGGCTTATTACATCCCTTGGGAGGATGCATTATGGAGTGTTTACATCATCGGAATATCGGTATTGGCATTGTTGCTGGTTATCAAGTTATTTAAACTGATAAATCTAACCACATCGGGTAAAAGGCTTATTGATAATAAGTACAAGCTGATAGATATTGAAGATACAGATACTGCCTTTTCATTTTTTAATTACCTTTTTATCGGCACAAAAACCAGCGGCAGCGATATTATTATCCGGCACGAGCTGGTACATATTCGTCAAAAACACTCGTTTGATATTGTTTTTATCGAGGTTATTAAAATTATCAACTGGTTTAACCCCGTCATTTACCTGTTGCAAATAAGCCTTAAAACCATACACGAGTACATAGCCGACGAGCAAACTGCGGCTCATGAAACAGATGCGCTGGCCTACTCGTCATTCCTGGTTGATAATGCTTACGGGCTTAATGGCTCGTCCATAACGCATTCATTTTTCAATTATAACCTGTTAAAAAAGAGGATCATTATGTTAAACCAAAAACGTTCGGGTAATTTAGCAAGGCTAAAATACCTGGTGGCCGTACCTATATGTGCGGGGATGCTTTGTGCATCAACATTGGCATTCAGTAAAAATTATGGGTGGGTTGATATTGCACCAAAGCATACTGCTTTGCCCGCAACTACTAAAGGCACCCCAACAATTAAAAGCGCAAATACCGCGGCCGACACATCTGCCAGGAGCCGGGTTAAAACAAAAGCTACAACAGCCAAAGGGTACAATTACGAAGAAACAGGCTACCTCATCAACAACAAAACCGATTTCAGGGTTATTATTACCGATAAAAACGGCGATCAAAAAGAATATTACAAAAGCAAAGCAAAACCCGAAGAGCTGGCTATGCTGAAGGAAAAATATGGCTATTCGTTCCCTAAAATGCTGATATTTCCTAAAATGCCACCGCCGCCGCCAATGCCGCCGGCTCCCAGCGCCGATATGAATAAAATGACACCGCCACCACCACCTGCCCCCCCAAAATCCGGTGCAAAAAAACTTCACAAGCTGCCACCGCCTGCACCACCGGTTAGTTCAGCGGATATTAACAAAATGCCGCCACCCCCACCTGTACCACCGGTTGGTTCAGCGGACATAAACAAAATGCCACCGCCGCCGCCGGTTCCACCGGTTGATTCAAAAGACCTGGGTGAAATGCCTGCACCTGCACAGCCGGTTTCACTAAAAAGATTAAATTTAAAAGTGGCGCCTGTAAAAACCGCCGACATTACTATTGATGCGCCTGCTGCT
>NZ_JBFUKF010000607.1:0-2195 GCF_056400985.1 Mucilaginibacter sp. P4_G9
AACTATTGCCTTACAGGGTGCAGAGTTTTTTGCATACCATGGATTTTATTCGGAAGAACAAAAAATAGGCTGCCGGTTTTTGGTAGATATTGAGGTAGGTTTTGTACCCCAAACAGATCCTGCAGCAGATGAACTTAAGCATACAGTTGATTATGAAAAGGTATATTACATAGCCTGTGAAGAAATGAAATATCCACGCAAGCTGATTGAAACAGTGGGGCAGGCTATAATGGAAAGAATCCAAAAGAAATATCCTTATGTAGAAACTATCTCCGTAACTATAAAAAAATTGAATCCACCATTATTGGGCAGGGTTAGCCATTCTGCAGTTACTATAAATTACAGCAAACGGTAATATGGAATACAATAAAATTTCTTTGCCGATATTAGCGGTCATTAAAACTATTGTTGGCGCCGATGCAGTTATAACTCAAGAGGCTGACCTGGAAAAATATAGTCACGATGAAACGGAAGACCTGGTTTACTACCCCGAGGTTGCTGTAAAACCCCAAACGCCGGAGCAAGTTTCTGCATTAATGAAACTTTGTAATGAAAACCTTATCCCAATTACACCACGTGGCGCCGGTACCGGCTTAAGCGGTGGGGCTTTACCCGTAAAAGGCGGTTTAATGATTGCGATGGAGCGCTTTAATAAAGTACTGGAGATAGATGAGCAAAACTTGCAGGCTACTATTGAACCAGGCGTTGTTACCGAAGAATTTATGAACCAGGTTGCTGCAAAGGGGTTGCTTTATCCTGTAGATCCGGCCAGCAAGGGCAGTTGTTTTATTGGCGGTAATGTATCCCATGGCTCTGGCGGCCCCAGGGTTGTAAAGTATGGCACCATACGCGAATATATATTAAACCTGCAGGTAGTACTACCATCTGGCGAGATTATCTGGACAGGAGCTAATACACTAAAATATGCATCCGGTTATAACCTTACCCAATTGTTCATAGKCTCGGAAGGTACGCTGGGTATTATCACCAAAATTGTGGTAAAACTAATTCCGCTGCCAACGCTGGATGCGTTGATGCTGGCTTCTTTTGCTACCAACGAAGATGCCTGTACCGCTGTATCAGCTATTTTTAGGGCTGGTATCACGCCATCGGCCCTTGAGTTTATGGAACGCAGGGGGGTAGAGTGGGTTAAGGAGTATAACGATATTGCTTTTAACCTGCAGGATGATATTCAGGCCTTTTTGCTGATTGAAGTTGATGGTAATAACCAGGATGTGATATTTGCCGATTGCGAAAAGATCAACGCTGTTTTAGAGGCTCACAACTGCAAAGATGTACTTTTTGCCGATTCATCTGCACAAAAGGAAGAATTATGGCGTATGCGTAGCACCATGGGGGTATCGGTAAAATCTAATTCGGTTTATAAAGAAGAAGATACCGTTGTACCGCGGGCTGCACTGCCGCAATTGATAAAGGGAATAAAAGAAACAGGTAGCAAATATGGCTTTGAATCGGTATGTTATGGCCATGCGGGCGATGGTAATCTGCATGTAAATATAATCAAAGCTAACATGAGCGATGAAGACTGGAGTAGCAAACTTAAATCAGGTATAAAAGAAATCTTTGAGCTCACTGTAAGTTTAGGCGGCACACTCTCTGGCGAACACGGCATTGGCCTTGTGCAAAAGGAATTTATGCCGATAAAATATTCGGAAACTCATTTCGCTTTGTGGCGGGGAATTAAGAATGTGTTTGATCCGAAGGGCATCTTAAATCCAGGGAAGATATTTTGATTTGAAGATTTGAGAATTTGAAAATGAAGGCCGCTATTTGGATCAAATCATTTTCAAATCTTTAAATTCTCAAATTAATTCGTATTCAATATCAACCTTGGCTCATCATATGCAATCATACTTCGGCGTTCATCGGGCGGGATGGATACCGATTTGTTGGCCGCGTAATCATAGCTAATGCAAACCGTTTTGCCGGTTGTAACAATCTCTTCCCCCTGTGGGGTTATTTTCACCAATACGTGCATTACATCAAAGCTGCTGTTGCCTATGCGTATAGTGCGCACATAACAGGCTATTTTATCCTGAACGGTAATTTGTTTAAGATAGTTGATCTCTGAGCGGCCGATGATGATGCCGACATTATTCCAATCCCAGCCGATGGCATCTTTCCAATAGTTGGTGCGGGCAATTTCGAAGTAAGTTAAATACACCGCATTATTA
>NZ_JBFUKF010000608.1:0-2186 GCF_056400985.1 Mucilaginibacter sp. P4_G9
TGTTTGGGGTRCTGCCTATTACAATATCAGCGGATTGGCGATTTGCGATTCATTGGGCGGCCGTAGCATTGGCAGGCTGAGGCTTAGTAACTGGGTTTTATATGGTTTATATTCAACCGGCGATATGCGTAATTCTCAGTACAGCATTAAAAGAAAATATTACTATAATGATCCAACCAAGCCCGCGCTGTTAGGTAAGCCGGTGCCATTTACCGGACCGGATACCTTGTATAAAATATGTCCAAGTACAACCAAATGGGGCGCATTTGATCCTAATGACACCTTTGGCTATGCCATGATTAAGGATTTTATCATGATGCGTTTAGGCGAAACCTACCTGTTACTGGCAGAGGCCCAGGTAAAGCAGGGTAAAACTGCGGATGCTGCCGTATCAATAAATGCTTTAAGAACCAGGGCAAACGCGCCGCAGGTTACAGCAGACCAAATGACGCTGAACTTTGTTTTAGACGAACGTGCCCGTGAGCTGATTGGTGAAGAAAACCGCAGGATGACTTTAATGCGAACCGGTACCTTAGTTGACCGTGCACAGCGCTTAAATGCCAACGATGTACAGCACCCAACAACCGGGCTGGCAGCTAAAAATTTATTGTTACCTATACCTTTAACAGAAATTCAATTAAATAAAGATGCTGTTTTAGAACAGAATCCGGGTTATTAATATGTTTACATTAGTATGTGGCAATTTACCATTGCCACATACTTTAATTTTATGATCAAAAACCTATTTAAACATCTCCTTATTTGTGCATTAATCTGCGGTTACAAACCGGTAAATGCACAGGTAAATACCGTAAAAATCAGCACCATAGGATTGGGCTGGGCTAATAATTCGGTCAATACAGTTATCTTTCGTAAAAACTCCCTTGTTACTTTTAAAGGCGAACAATATGCTGCCTACTATAACAATGACCAGTATATTGTATTGGCAAAAAGAAAAAGCGGGACTGTTAAATGGCAAACCAAGCTTACCCCTTATAAAGGCGATGCAACCGATGCACATAAAGACATCAGCATTATGGTTGATGGGGCAGGCTATCTGCATATGGCATGGGGACTTCATAACCAGCCGTTAAATTATGTAACCGGCATAAAACCGGGAAGCCTTACTTTATCGACTCCCAAACCTATGACAGGGATTGATGAAAACCGGGTAAGCTACCCCGAATTTTACAGGTTGCCTAAGGGCGATCTGTTGTTTCTTTACCGGGATGGCGCTTCGGGAAATGGTAACCTGGTGTTAAACAAGTACAGTGTAGTTACTCAAAAATGGGTAAATATTCAAAACAAATTAATTGATGGCGAAGGCAAGCGTAATGCTTACTGGCAAATGGCCATTGATGCAAAGGGAAGCATCCACCTGTCGTGGGTATGGCGCGAAAGCCCGGATGTATCCAGCAATCATGATATGTGTTACGCCCGCTCAAAAGATGGTGGCTTAACCTGGGAAAAGTCGACAGGCGAACGGTATGACCTGCCGATAACGGCAGCTACCGCCGAATACGCGTGTACAATCCCTCAAAAAAGTGAATTGATTAACCAGACATCCATGTTCATTGACGAAAATGGCACCCCTTTTATAGCTACCTACTGGCGGGAAGAAGGGCAAACCATCCCGCAATACCACATTATATATAAAAGTAAGGGCATGTGGAAATATAGTGATATGGGTTTCCGGAAAACTGCTTTTAGTTTAAGCGGGATGGGAACCAAAAGCATACCTGTATCGCGCCCGCAGGTTGTTGCCTGGCAACAGGGTAAAGCCCTTGCGGCAGCCCTCATTTTCAGGGATGCCGAGCGTGGCGATAAAGTTTCTATAGCGGTAACGCATAACCTGGATGAAAACAAGTGGGCTGTTAGTGATCTCTCCCCATTTGACGTTGGCGCATGGGAACCAACCTATGATACCGAATTGTGGAAGGATAAAAAAATACTCAACCTGTTTGTACAAAAAGTAGTGCAGGTAGATGGTGAAGGCAAGGCCAACATAACCTCCCAGCCGGTGCAGGTATTGGAATGGAAGCCTGCTGATAATTAATATTAAAAATATGAAATTCAAAAATATATTAAGCTGTTGCCTGGCCCTGTTAATATTTAACCAGGTTTGCGCGCAAACTAAACCATCAAACGGTTTTGCCGATAGAAAACTATGGCTGGCTTACATGGAT
>NZ_JBFUKF010000609.1:0-2184 GCF_056400985.1 Mucilaginibacter sp. P4_G9
GTTCATTAGAGGGTACACCAATTAAAAACTTAGGCGGCTTTACCTGGAATGTTTTGGTTAACGTAGCAACCTTTAAGGAAATTTATACCGAATTACCTAAAGGCCAGGATACCTACAATACATTTTTTAAAGTAGGCGACCGTGTAGATAAATTATATGGCGGCGCCTTTGTACGTTCGCCACAAGGACAAATAGTTAATGATGCTGCAGGCAAACCATTGGCCTTACCTGTTGCACAATACCTGGGCAACGAGAATGCCAAATACACCTGGAGCATTTATAACAAGATCCGCTACAAAAACCTAAGTATGGGTTTCCAGTTTGATGGTTCTGTTGGTGGTGTTATTGTTGATTATATGCACAATAAAACCATGCGTGGCGGCGCCAATATTGAAACGGCTACCGGCGCCCTTGGTGATGCGCGTTACAAAGACTGGCAAAACTTTGGTAAAACCGGCTATAACGGCAGCTACGTAGGCGAAGGTGTTGTAATATCAAACGGCGTTGCCCCTGATTATGATTCAAAAACCGGTGCTGTAAAAAACATAGGCTTGATGCAATTTACTCCTAATAAGCAAACCGCTTTGGTACAGGATTATGCCAGTAAATATTATGGCGTGGATGAATCAAACCTGATGAGCAAAACTTTTTCTAAACTGCGTGAGGTTACTTTCTCTTATGATTTCCCTAAGGCGTGGTTACAAAAAAGCTTTATTCAGAAGATCTCGGCATCACTTTATGGCCGCAACTTATTGTACTTCTATAAAGATAAACGCTTTAAAGATGTAGATCTGGATCAGTACAATGGTGCCGTTGCCCAAACGGGATTGCAATCGCCAACAGTACGCAGCTACGGCTTCAACTTAAATTTATCATTCTAATTAACAGATGAATATGAAAAAGATATTTAGAATTTACCTACTGCCGGTATTTATGATACTAACAGTAACCGGTTGTAAAAAGAGTTTCCAGGATTTAACGGTAAATAACAACGTACCCAACGCAGTACCCGCTTCGCTGCTTTTCAACGGCGTATTAAATAGCATGGTGGAATACCCGGATAACTCAAAGGAAATTTATTGCCAGTATTACATTTACAACTACGATTATTATGGCAATAACCGTTATGATTTTGGCAGCGGCGATAACTATTATACCGCACTTAAAAATGTGCTGGCAATGGAAGACCAGGCTTTAAAAGCAGGTCAGCCTGCGCTTAACCCATATAGCGCCATCGCTAAATTTTTTAAAGCTTATTTTTTTAGTAAAATGAGCATGGAAGAAGGCGATATCCCGATGACCCAGGCTTTACAGGGATTAAAAAACCTTACCCCTGCTTATGATACCCAAAAAGCGGTTATGGTACAATCGTTGACTTGGTTAGAGGGTGCCAACAGTGATCTGGCTACACTTATTGCAGCCAAAGGAAATGTACTTACCGGCGATATTTACTTTGGTGGCGATCTTACAAAATGGCAAAAAGTTGTAAACGCCTTCAGGATAAGGCTATTGATACAACTAAGCAAAAAAACAACTGATATTGATGTTGTTGCGCAGTTTGCCGCGGTAGTTGGCAACCCGACCAAATATCCGGTTATGGAAAGCGCCGCTGATAACCTTCAGTTTAATTTTCTTAGTCCAACTAACTATTACCCGCAAACACCCGATAACTTTGGTCAAAACGGGTCAAGACAAAACACATCTGCTACCTATATAGGTTTGTTAACCGGCTTAAAAGACCCGCGTGTTTATGTAACAGCCGAGCCTGCCCGTGATAATGTTGACAATTTGCACCAAAGCCCAACCGCGTTTTCCTCCTTCATCGGCGCCGATCCGGGTCTGGATCTGGGTGTTATGTATAACAATGCTGGTTTGCAGAAGTATTCGTTCCTTAACAGGAAACGTTATTACTCTACTTATACCGGCGAGCCAAGCATACAAATAGGTTACCCCGAACTGATGTTTAACATTGCCGAGGGTATTAATCGCGGATGGGCAACCGGAGATGCGGAGAGCTATTACAAAAAAGGGATCCAGGCTTCATTTGATTACTATGGCATCCCAACAGGTACCGGCACGTTTACTGCTTACTTTTACCGCCCCGGATCAAAAAGCACTGCCGATATAGGCAACTATGATACTTATCCTATCGGCGTTAACTGGGATACCTACTCCGCACAGGCA
>NZ_JBFUKF010000610.1:0-2182 GCF_056400985.1 Mucilaginibacter sp. P4_G9
AAATAGTAATAATACCAACTCGTTAAAAGGCTTTGCTTATGATTCCAGGTATTATCGTACCACGCAATTTGATATGTGGCCATTTGAAGAGCAGTTTCAGCATAAAAGGGTTTATTACCTTACCCACGATAAGATCCCCAACGTTACTACGGATAGTATGACTATCCGGGGTAAATGGTACGGCTCATGGGTTAACGATACACGTACTTACCAAAAAGTGGTATGTAAAATTTTATCCGGCAGTTTTGCTTTGGCACCCGGACAAAAGCGCGTTATAAATATGAGCATCACTAATCCATACCCGTACACTATTGATTTCAGCAACCAGGGCGCAACGCATGCGCTTACTTTAGAAGCCTGTATGTTTATTGGGGGGAATCTGGCCAACATACAGGTATCTGGAGATGATTTTCACCGGATCTCTTTAAAACCCGGCGAACAAACCAAATACGCATTTACGCTGACTGCCCCCGATAAAAAGGCGGTTTACCAGCTGTTTTTTTCCTGGCGTACAGAACCTTTCCAGGGAAGCAGGAACAGCGATGTTATCAGTTTTACAGTTAAATAATAATTACACCTATGTTTAAAAAAATATACTTATTTGCAATTTTTACGCTGATTACCGGTACCGCCGCATTGGCCCAGGAAACCATTGATATTCATTTTAAAGCAATGGGCTTTATGGATAACCGCGAGTATAAGCCTTCCCTGATCCGATCGCGCACCTACAATGGTGTGCGTACCGCGCTTGACGTAGGCTGGAACATTGATAGCTTAAATCACTTTATTGTGGGTGCCAACGCTATTCATGAGTTTGGTGCCAAGCCGTATTTTTTACATGTAAATCCGGTTGCTTACTATAGTTTTACAGGTAAAAGCTGGCTTTTTAATGCCGGGGCTTTCCCGCGAGAAGGTTTACTGGATGATTATCCAAGAGGCTTACTTAACGATACCTTGCGCTATTATCGCCCCAATGTGGAGGGACTTTTAGCCCGCGTGCACAATGATCATTTTGTAGAAACAGGCTGGATTGATTGGGTAAGCCGCCAAACCAATACCGATAGGGAGCAGTTTTTATTTGGATTTTCGGGCAGGTACAAACCATCAGTTACCGGTATGTTTTACATATCACATTATTTTATGCTTGAGCATGATGCCGGTGCAATCATTGCCGTACCTAATGATAATATACAGGATAACGGCGCGGGCCAGGTAAGGCTGGGGCTTGATTTTAGCCATAAAACCTTTCTTGATTCCTTATCGGTGGAAGCAGGCGGCATGATGTCATTTGAGCGTACCCGCGGGGTTGATGGTTTTCAGAAACCTGCGGGCTTTGTAGCCAGTGCTTATTTCAGCTACCACCGTTTTGCTTTGTTTGATGAATTTTATAAAGGCCAGGGCCATCATATAATGTACGGCGATGCGTTTTATGAAAAGAAAACATACAACCGTATGGATATTATCTGGACGCCTTTTCTGTATAAGCGTATAAAAGGGCAGTTTATTTTAAGCTTTCATCAAACACCTGGTTTTAAAACCAGCAACCAGGAAGCTTTCAGAGTTACGGTTGACCTGGGCAGGCGAACCTTGCTAAGGTTGAAAGATTAGCGATTGGTTTATTGGATTGATTAGGTTGGATTTTTTTAATTTATATATACATCTATGCAGTTGAAGCAAAAATTAGTAGCATTATTTATTGTAGTTATATTATTTGTAATACCAGCAAAGGTATTTGCGCCGGATAACCAGTTTTCGGGTTGGGCGGCCTGGTTCCACAGCCAAAAATTATCCGAACATTGGGGTTACTCGTTTGATGGGCAGATCCGTTCACATGACGAGCTCAGTTATCTAAAGCATATTTTGTTGCGTCCATCAGCCAATTATTACTTCGCTAAAAACAAAGTAGGAGCATTGGGTTATGCTTATATAGCCTCTTATGGCCGCACAACGGCAGGCGATCAAACCTTTCGCCCGGAAAGCCGCATTTGGCAGCAATATACTTACACTCACAAACTAAGTAAAAGTATCAACCTGGCTCACCGTTTCCGTTTGGAGCAACGCTTTTTGGGCAATACCGCTGCCAACAAGAACGACCATTATTTTGCGCAACGGTTAAGATATTTTGCAAGGGCGGTTGTGCCTTTGAAAAAAGATTCGGCGGCATTTAACCAGGGACCTTTTG
>NZ_JBFUKF010000611.1:0-2180 GCF_056400985.1 Mucilaginibacter sp. P4_G9
ATTTAGTGGATAAGTAAAACCCGGCCAATGGGACTTCCTATATAATTTCTCCCAAGGCGTCATTCGCTTTTCTCGCAAATTTATTTAAAGAAAATTAGCAAGGGGCTTACATCATTCTTTGAATCGACAAATCATACCTCGTTCGCAACCTTGGCAAATTTATTTCTATACTCTATTGGTGTGAGCCCTGTTATCTTCCTAAAAATATCTCTAAATGCTTTGGTGTCGGTATAACCCACGCCATACATAACTTCAGTGACATTCTTTCGTGAGGCTTCGAAAAACTTCTTTGCAGCTTCTATCCTTACCCGTTGTATGTACTCGATTGGGGTGTTGGTTGTTGCATCCTTAAATCTTCTTTCAAAAGTTCTGCGGCCAACATTGATAAGATTTACCAGATCTTCAATGGTGATCTTATCTTCATAATTTTCTTCGATATAAGCCTGTACCTTTTGAATTCCGCCATCACCATGGTTTTTCTGTCCCTTGAAAATGGCGAACTGGGATTGGCTGTCTCTGCCTATATCTAAGGCAAAATATTTGGAGATCATGATAGCCGTTTCCCTGTCGGAAAATTTTTCGACCAGATACAGTATTAAATTCCACAAACTGCTTGCACCACCACTACTATAAATATTATCGTGTTCTGTGATGACCGCACCGTCTTCCACTTCTACCAGTGGATATTTTTCTTTAAACTCGGTTATGTGTGCCCAATGGGTAGAACACTTCTTTCCATTTAACAATCCTGTTTCTGCCAGCAGAAAAGCCCCTATGCATAAACTGGCAAGGCTGGTGCCATTCTCATGAAGCTTTTTGAAGTAGGGTATTGCTTCGGCATTGGCCCGGATCCCCGTGTCAGTATTTCCGAAAGTGGGTGGTATAATGAGCAGGTCCGTATGGCTAACATCTTTGAGCAGCCTATCTGTTTTTACCGTGTATTCGCCATTGTTGGCCGGTACATATTCATTTAAGCCCACATACTCTACTTTGAATATGGGCTTTTTACCAAATGCAGTTAGAAACTCATTGGCCGTGTGAAAGGTTCTGAATGCTGGTGTAATAGCTTCTATTACTCCATGCTRGGGAACGAAAACGGAAATTTGCATAAAACTTATCTTAATTAAAGATACGCATGTCTTGTCGTAATCCTACCCTTAATTTGTCGTTTTTACAACAGACCAAATTTTGGAGCCTGTAGCATCTTTGTACTATAAATTTCAACTAAAAATACATACGATGACAAAACAAACAAAAATTACGGTAGAAGCAACAGTAAATGCTCCCATAGAAAAAGTATGGCAGGTTTGGAATAATCCAACCGACATTATGAAATGGAATACTCCAGACCCAAGTTGGCACACCCCATGCAGCGAAAACGACCTTCGGTTAAACGGTAAGTTTAAAAACAGGATGGAAGCTAAAGATGGCAGCTTCGGTTTTGATTTTGAAGGCACTTATGATAAGGTTGACTTGCACAAGGAAATAGCTTATACCATGCCCGATGGCAGAACCGCCACAACATTGTTTGCAGATACGGAAGGTAAAACCACGCTTGTAACAACCTTCGATCCGGAAACAGAGAATGAGCCTGAATTTCAGAAACAAGGTTGGCAGGCTATCTTAAACAGTTTTGTGAAATACGTGGAATCAAATAATTAATAATAAAGTTTTAACAACATGAAAAAGAATAAAATAATTTTTTGGGTGGCTACTACGATCATCGTCTTATGGGAAGGTGTAATGCCACTTGGGACCATGCTGTTTGCACCACAATATGTAAATGCAGGTACAAAACCTTTAGGCTATCCAGATTACTTCGCTTACACGCTCATTATTTGCAAGGTGCTTGGAGTTATAGCAATTGCTTACCCTAAGACCCCGGTTAAGCTAAAGGAATGGGCATATGCAGGGCTAACATTTAATTTAATCTATGCGTTCATCAGTCATACATATGTAGATCAAAATATTGGGTTTATGTTAATGCCATTGGCGTTCCTGGGCATTCTCGCCGTTTCTTACATGTATAACAATAAGATCCGGAATCATGGCCAAACTAACGAAACGATTAATGAGTACCATCAGTCATTGAGTGTAAAGCTTTAAAGAAGAATTATTGATCAATCACACAAAACTTAAAAAAATGAAAGATAACACAGTTTCATTACACAGGGTAATTC
>NZ_JBFUKF010000612.1:0-2164 GCF_056400985.1 Mucilaginibacter sp. P4_G9
GGTTGTGGAACTTAAAAATCACCCGTTTTTTGTAGGTTCACAATTTCACCCAGAATTAAAATCAACAGTTGCAAATCCGCACCCACTTTTTATTAACTTTGTCGCCGCTTCACTGGCTTATGCCCGTAAGAAATAAGTTAATTGTACGATACGATAGATAATGGATAAAAATACCTTTACAGGATTATTCCTGATCATGGCTATAATAGCTGGCTCTATTTACTTTTTAAAGCCATCTGATGCCGAATTAAAAAAAGAACGCCTTTTACAACAACAGGATTCTTTGAAAAAAGCCGGTTTGGCCAAAGCAAATACCCCTGCAGCTGCAAAATTTGATACCAGTAAAACGGCCGCTAAAACCGTAGCCGATTCTGCAACTTTAAAAAGTCCGTTTGGCGCGGCATCAGTAGGTAGCGAGAAGCTAATAACTATTGAAAACCAGGAATTATTGGTTAAACTGAACACAAAAGGTGGTAAAGTAGCTTCGGTTGAATTAAAGAATTATAAAACCTTTGATAAAAAGCCCCTTGTATTATTCAGTGACGATAAAGCTCATTTTGGGTTGAACTTTAATGTTGGCGATAAAAAAATAAACACCGACGAATATTATTTTACTCCAAACGCATCAGATTTAAAAGTTGCCGAAAAGGATTCGGCCTCAATTACCCTGCGTTTAAGCTATAGCCCAACCCAGTATATTGATTATATATACAGCTTAAAAGGCACTGGCTTTAAATTGGGCTTAACCATTAAGCCTACCGGGCTTGATGGCGTTATTGCCAATAGCAGCAGTGTTAACCTTAACTGGGCAGCCAGCCTGCACAAACAGGAAAAGGATATGAAGCAGGAGCGCCAGTATACTACCGTTTATTATTTAAATACCGATGGCGTTGTAGATTATTTAAGCGAAACCAAAGACGACCAAAAGGAGATAAGTGATAAAAAGATGACCTGGGTTGCTTTTAAACAACACTTTTTCTCTAACGCGCTTATCGCTAAAAATGGTATAAGCAAATCAAACCTTGCAGCTGTAACCGATGTGGCCGATACTGCCGATGTCAGGCAGATGAAGGCCGATCTTACTTTGGCGCGTACGGCAGATGGTAGTGTGCCGCTTGAATTTTATTTTGGTCCAAACCGTTTTAACACCCTGCAGAAGCAAGGTTCTGATTTGCAAAAATTGGTTAACCTGGGCTGGGGGCCGTTAAAATACATTAACCAGTTTGCGGTATTACCCGTATTTAACTTTCTTAACCAGTTTAACTGGAATTACGGCCTTATCATTTTAGCGTTAACCATTGTACTTAAACTGGTACTATCGCCGCTTACCTACAAATCATACCTTTCGATGGCCAAGATGCGTGTGCTGAAGCCCGAGATGGACGAGATAAAGACAAAAGTTGGCGAGGATAACCCTACACTTTTACAGCAGGAATACCTCAAGCTTTATAAAAAGGCAGGAGTAAACCCATTAGGCGGCTGTTTGCCATTGCTGATACAAATGCCTATAGTAATCGCATTCTTTAAGTTTTTCCCAAGCTTATTTGAGCTGCGCGGCGAAAACTTTTTATGGATGCATGACCTATCCACCTATGATTCGGTAATTAAGTTTGCTCCTATAGCACTTATCGGTGGAGTTGATCACATAAGCTTAATGTGTTTGCTGATGACGATATCAACTTTGATTTATACCTACTTTAACAACCAGATCTCGGGCGCAACCGGGCAGATGAAATATATCGGGTACATTACTCCCCTTATTTTCCTTTTCACCCTTAACAGCTATCCATCAGGTTTAAATTATTACTACTTTTTGGCCAACATGCTTACCTTTTTACAACAATACCTGATTAAATTCATGGTTGATGATAAAAAGATCCATGCCCAGATCCAGGAAAACAAAAAGAAACCAGAGGATACCAAGAAGAAAAAATCAGGTTTCCAGGCCCGTATGGAAGAAATGATGCGAAATCAACAACAGGCAAAGAAATAGATTTTTGGAGTAAGGACTTTCGGACGAAGGACTTTTAGACAAAAGACTTTCAGATAGACAATTCCGAAAGGGTTAACCCTTTCGGAATTTTTTGCATTTAAGCCAACCTGTTACAAATTGTAGAATTTAAGAAGTGCGATTTTTTTTGAGCCTTAGGAGCTGTCTATAAAT
>NZ_JBFUKF010000613.1:0-2151 GCF_056400985.1 Mucilaginibacter sp. P4_G9
CTTATCGCCTTCTTTATAGCCAGACATACCCGGCTGTAGTTTAAACTCATTGTTGTTACGGGGTAATAATAGCAATTCATCGTTGTTCAGGAGGTTCCTGTAGCTATAGCTGCGGTTTAACAGAAGCTGGTAGTCTTTATCATTGTGGATGATGTTGTTGGCAAACTGGGATAAGGCCCAGTCGTCATAAGCGTATTCAACGGTACGGGTAACAGATTCTGATCGGGTAAAAGGGATATACCCGTTTTTTTGATAGATCTCCATATCCGACTGGATAAAAGGCGGCTCAATGATGCTTTTTTTCATGGCTGTATAGGCCAATTGTTTATCAAAACCCGTAACTCCTTTTAAATAGGCATCCACAATAATCGAGATGGCATGGTTACCTGTCATCGATTCGGTAGGCAGGTGGCCGGTTTGTTTGTATATATCCAGCATAGATAAAACCACATCTTTTTGTTTATCCGGGTAAAGCAGTGTAAGAAAAGGGTGCAGAGAGCGGAAGGTATCCCATGGAGAGAAAGCACCATATTGATTTGCGCCTGTTTTTTGGTGAATTTTACCATCTTCGCCTTTATATCGGCCATCCGCATCGTCAATAAACCAGGGCAGTAAAAGTGAATGATAAAGGGCAGTATAAAAAACAGTTTTATTTTGCTCATTACTATCTTTTACATCAACAACAGCCAGTTTTTTAAACCAGTTCTCCCTTGTTTTTTTGTGTACCTGGTTAAAGGTTAAAGCGCCAATTTCTTTATCGATATTGTTTTGAGCGCTTGCATAACTAACGAACGAAGTGCTCAATTTAAGTCCGATAACCTTATTACTTGCTTTAGCTGATTCAAAAATAAATATCCAGCCGCCTTTAACCTGTTTTTTGGATATATAATCTTCGGTGAAATTGATAACGGTATTCCCCATTGAAGCATGCAATTTCCTCTTAGAAATTATTGTGATATCGCCGGCAATAAATACTTCAGGGGTAATTTCCGCGGCAAACGTGAAACGGAATATCCCGGTTCTTGCTGTTGTTGTTGCTTCGGTAATTGTGTGGTCGTCGTCAAAAATTACTTTATAATATCCGGGGCTTGCCGTTTCATTGATATGAGAAAACTTCCTGCTGTATTTACCGGCCTCAAATTCTGACCCCGAATTCACCGGCATAATATAGAACAGGCCTGAAGAACCCCCGGGAAAGCCACTCATGTGCCTTAAACAGCTGAAGTAATAAATGCTGCTGTCGTTATAATTATATCCCATGGCAACCCTTGTTTCGGGGCTCAACTGTATAAAACCCGATGGCGCAACTGCTCCCGGATATGTGCCGCCTTCGCTTCCCCATAAGGTAAACACATCGCTTTTTGCAGTGCCAATAAATGGATTTACATATTGCAAGTGGTTTGTGTGTTGGGCGGAGGCGGAAGACTTTAGTAGGATTAAAATAACTGTTAAAGCAAAGAAAGACTTACAAAGCTGTTTAAAGTTAAACAAACCACCCGTCATTGCGAGGTACGAAGCAATCCCCGATGTGCTAAGCAGATTTGCAGGCCAGCCCTGTAAAGTTCGGGATTGCTTCGTACCTCGCAATGACGGTAGAATAGACACTTTATCTACGTATAATACCATTCTCCAATAAGACCCTAATACCTTCAACATTATTATATTTTAATATATATCTTCCTCTTATCCAATACATAAGCTACCAGCCAGCAAAGCATCATATAACAAATGGCAAATACCAGTGTGCCAAATGCGCCGGGGAACACTCGCTGGTAAAATACCTGGTTTATCCAATCGTAAAAACTTAATTTGGGGCCTACCCATACGGTTTGTAAAACGGTAAGCAGTAATTCCGACAGCAGGTAGATAGCCAGTGAGTTACGGCCAAGGATAAGAAAGAAATTGGTGCCTCGTTTTACTTTTTCTATCTCGATAGCAAATATCAGCAGGCCCAGGATGGCCAGATCGATACCGATGGTGAGTAAAGAAAAAGTACTCGTCCATAGCTTTTTGGCTATCGGGAAAAACTGGCCCAAAAACAAAGCCGCAACAATAAGCAAGCCGCCGTACATGAACAGCTTAGCAACAGTTTCATAGTTTTTTCCTTTTCGCTGGATAAATGCGCCTGCTAAAAACCCGCCGATTACATTC
>NZ_JBFUKF010000614.1:0-2150 GCF_056400985.1 Mucilaginibacter sp. P4_G9
TTAACAAAGAGAGTAGTTTGCACCTGGATAAAATTAATGATCCTGATTACTTAGGCTTTATTGCTTTTGAAGAACCGGCTAATGTATTCTCATACACTGCCGGTGAACGGTCATTAAGTGTAGCTGAAGTTGAGGAAGTTATTGAGCAGTTAACGCATATAAGAGATAATCCGAACCTGTGGAATTCATTAGGTAACCTGTAAATAAACAAGGCTGTTAACCTACAGGTTACTATATAAACTTTATTAAGATAAATCAGGGTGTTCTATTTGAACTGCGGATTAAATCCAGATACTTTTAGATGAAAAAATTGAGAATATTAACCCGCTACCCGATACTGTGCTTCGTGTAAAACCGGGAATTTAACCGAGTTTGCAATAAAGCACAATTTATTTGCCTCATGGTGCAATTCATCAGCCTTAGCCTGCATCGCTGCATCCTTTAGTGTTATCAATGGCTTTAATATCACCCCGGAAAAATAGCCGCCGCCATCGCTTGTTTCAACCATGGTACCTTCTGCATTATCTTCATAAGCAGTTACAACAACACCAGCCGTGGTGCAAAGGTGCAGGTACCACAACATATGACATGCGGATATGGATGAAAGCAACATGTCCTCCGGGTTATAGCAGGATTTATCTCCTCTAAATGCCGGATCCGACGAACCTAAAATATCCTGCTTACCCTCAATGCTGATAGTGTGACTGCGTTCATAAGAGCGATAATCCTTTGTTCCCACCCCCGTGTTACCCGTCCATCTGATGTTGGCTTTATAATGATGATCTTTCATTGGCTGATATTCAATAAAACCCGTAAACTACAGGTTGGTCATTTTCAAAGATGCCTCGGTATAGCGCTGGCCTGTATCAGGATATTTTTTTAACAGGTTGCCTACCTCCTGCAGATCAGCAGCCGATAAATTAACGTCAACGGCTCCGGCATTTTCCTGCAGGTACTTGCGTTTTTTGGTGCCGGGGATGGGGATTATATCATCGCCCTGCGCCAGTACCCAGGCTAAAGCAAGTTGAGCCGGTGTAACATTCTTTTGCTGCGCCAAATCGGCAAAAGCATCGGCAAGCTTTTGATTGTTATCCCAGTTATCGTCACTAAAACGCGGCAGCGTCCGGCGGAAATCATCAGCAGCCAAATCATCCTTGCTCACAGTGTTGGTAACCAAACCACGGGCCAGCGGACTGTATGGCACTAATGATATGTTCAACTCTCGCAACACAGGCAATATTTCGTGCTCCACATCGCGGCTCAACAATGAGTATTCGCTTTGCAGTGCAGCAATAGGATGAATAGCGTGGGCTTTACGGATACTGGCTGCCGAGGCTTCTGATAAGCCAAGATAACGTACTTTACCTTCCTTCACCAGTTCGGCCATGGCGCCTACCATATCTTCAACGGGTATGCTGGGGTCAATGCGGTGAGCGTAGTATAGGTCGATAGTATCGATATCTAACCGTTTCAGGCTTTTTTCAACCGCGGTTTTAATATAAGCCGGCGATCCGTCGAAATACACATTTGAACTCCCGCTGCCCGAATACGGCGCACTGGCGTCCCTGTACCTGAAACCAAATTTGGTGGCTATAAATACCTTATCGCGGTTTTGCTTAAGTACTTTGGCAATCAACTCTTCGTTTTTGCCATTGGCATACATATCTGCAGTATCCAAAAAGTTTATACCCAGATCAAGTGCCAGGTTAAGTGTGGCTAATGATTCCTCATTATCAACAGGACCATAAGCGAAACTCATCCCCATACAGCCTAAGCCAATGGCCGATAGTTTTTCGCTGGTGTTCCCTAAATTTCTGTATTCCATAGGTTTTTTGTTTTTGTTGATACAAATTTAAACCCGCAATAAGGCCGGGAGGTTATCAATATCAAACCAAAACTTACAAAATTCAAACAGCTGCTTTATTACTTATTACGCATTGCTGTTATTTTTTGATGAGCCAGCTTTGGCAGGCTGGTATTACCGCTTTGCCTATCGTAGGTTAGTTTATGGTAAGTTATTAACCATGTACCCTTTTGTTTCTCCAGCCGGGTGTTGTAGTTGCCAATTGTTGTCCAAATCTCGTCGCCAATAAAATGATCTGCTTTGCCAACATAAAACACATCGGCCTCATGACCGTGCAGCTGTACCT
>NZ_JBFUKF010000615.1:0-2146 GCF_056400985.1 Mucilaginibacter sp. P4_G9
GTAATAAAACACAAGCATTCGTTTTTGCCATGAACGATTGGAACCTGTACGATAATTTCACCAATGGTAAAATGGATGGCGGCAGGATAGAATATGTACGGCTTTTTGCAGCCATAGCATTCATTATTTTAATTATTGCCTGCATCAACTTCATGAACCTGTCTACCGCGCGATCAGAGAAACGAGCTAAAGAAGTAGGGGTACGCAAGGTAATGGGAGCAGGTAAAGGAAAGCTGATTGGCCAGTTTATAGGTGAAGCTGTTATAATGTCGTTTATTGCTGTAGTAATAGCTGTAGGGTTAATATATATTGCACTGCCTTCATTTAACAACCTGGTACAAAAAGATTTGTCGGTAAATGTATTTGAATCCGGCCATCTTATCTACCTGGTTGCAATAGGCGGGATTACCGGTTTACTGGCAGGTAGCTACCCGGCATTTTATCTTTCATCCTTTAACCCGGTAACGGTATTAAAAAGCATGAAACTTAAATCGGGTACCGGTGCGGGCTTCATCAGGCAGGGCCTGGTTGTTATGCAGTTTTCTGTCTCCATTATACTCATTATCGGTACCGTGGTTATATATCAGCAAATTCAGCATGTAAAAAACAGGGAGCTGGGTTATAATAAAAGTAACCTGATCTACATTAATGCACAAGGCAAATTAACCGATCATTTTGCGGGAATATATAATGATTTAAAACAATCGGGGTTTGTTGAGGATGCTGCGTTAAGTGAATACCCGGTAGTACAGATCTGGAATAATACCGATAACTACGCATGGAAAGGTAAGGATGCATCCAAAAATCCACTAATCACGTGGGAAAATGTTAGTCCGCAGTTTGTAAAAACCATGGGTATGAAGCTAACATCGGGCAGGGATTTTTATTCCGATCCAAAACTTGATAGTAATAATGTGATCATCAACGAAGCATTTGCCAGGCAAATGGGAAAAGAGGGCCACGTAGGAGGGATAATAAGGGATGGCGGTAATAAAGTGCTTACAATAACCGGCATCATTAAAGATTTTTTGTACAACGATATGTACATATCGGGCGCTCCGCTTTTGCTATATAACCATCCCGAAGGTACAAGGGTTTTAAGTGTAAGGTTAAAGGCCGGTGTAAACCTAAAAGAAGCATTAAACAAAACAGGGGATGTTTTAAAAGATAATAACCCGGGCTACCCTTTTGAATACAAGTTTATTGATGAGGATTTTAACCAACTGTTTATAACCGAAACCCTAACCGGCAATCTGGCAGGTGTTTTTGCATCCCTGGCAATATTCATATCATGTCTTGGCTTATTCGGTCTTGCTGCCTATACCGCCGAACGCAGGATAAAGGAAATAGGAATCCGCAAGGTATTGGGTGCCACAGTTGCGGGTTTAACAGGTTTGTTGTCAAAGGATTTTTTAAAGCTGGTAGGTATTTCATGCCTGATAGCGTTCCCGGTTGCCTGGTGGGCTATAGCCAAATGGCTGCAAAATTACCAGTACCGTATTACTATACATTGGTGGGTGTTTGCCATTGCAGGGGTATTGGCCATGCTGATAGCCCTGGCAACAGTTAGTTTCCAGGCCATAAAAGCCGCGTTGACTAATCCTGTTAAAAGTTTAAGGAGCGAATAGACGTTCATTAGTTCACTGGTTCATTGGTGGGAAGCGGCAAAGCTTGCATATTTGAACGCATGATGGATGCAGAAGTTAATAAAACCGATGAATTTACCAACCAGACAAGACCAATGAACTAATGAACTAGTGAACCAATAAAACTAATATTATGATAAAGAACTACATTAAAATAGCCTGGAGAAATTTAAAGCGTAACAAAGCTTACGCAGCTATTAGCGTTATTGGTTTGGCGCTTGGCATTGCCTGCGGCATTTTGATTTTTACGCTGATAACCTATCACCTTAGCTTTGATACTTTTCATAAAGATCCTGACAGGGTTTTTCGCTTGTATACCGAGTGGCATGATGAGGGGATTGATAAATCAAACGGAGTGCCCCAGCCTTTAGGAAAAACATTCAGAAACGATTTTACCCTGGGCGAAAAAACAGCAAGGGTGATAAATTTTCATCGCCCCCTGATTACGATCACAAAGGGCAACGATGCTAAAAAGTTTGAGGAAGAAGATGGTGTGGCTT
>NZ_JBFUKF010000616.1:0-2143 GCF_056400985.1 Mucilaginibacter sp. P4_G9
ATACTATCCGAAGGAGTAAAAACCCTATTTTTAACTATTCCGGCTTGTATGTAATTATTTTCAGTTAGTTTCCAAAAGAAATTAAATTTGGTATAAAGATTTTTGGGTTGAAGTCCATCGAGTAAATCGAAATTAGTACCAATGAATATGAGCGGTTCAAAATTAGAATTGGTGGTTAAGTCGGATTTGTATGGCTCTATATATAATTCAAGCGATTTATTACTTGTTGCATCTATCAATTGAGATGTGCCATCTTCTTTTGTTATATTTATTTGTAAAACGGCAATCCGTTCATGTGAACTATCCCTTATAATTACTATAGGGATCTTTAAAATAGAATCTTTACTCAGGTCATTTATTATATAGCTTTTTTGATCCAACAAAATATTATTTGATGCTAAATTTGATTTTTCGGCAGAAAAACTCAATACCACCTTTAAATTCTTAAGTGCACTACTTTCATCTTTTGTGAATTTCACATGTGCTTGATAACGATATTGTTTTTCCTTCGATGTATAAACAGTATCATTTTTGAGGATAAAACCTGCTTTAATTATTTCAGCGGAGGTATCGGCCAGGCTGTATAAAGGGATGCTTAACATGGCAAAGCCGATTAATAATATTATCTTTTTCATGATTTTAAAGTTTTTGATCATCCAAATCTCGGAAGGAAACTAAGCGGATAAAAAGTAAAATGACCTTTAGCAACAGGGTGATTTTACGGTAAAAAAAAGCACAAACACCTTGATTTTGTGATACTTAATGCAGACTTTAGTTAAAACAAAACTTTAAAATTATGGAAGGTGAAAATTGTAAACCAAATGAATGGAAAGTGTACGGCAAACGTTTAGATAGTAAACAGCTATCGGGAATTGGCACTGGTGATATTACCATTAAGGAGCAGATAAGCTCTCTGATAATGGGGAGAAATCCTATCCGAACGAAAATCCCTGCTGAGCGAACCTTCGCCGAGGTTGACAGAACCTCCCGCGATACCTTTGGGGTGCCTGTTACAGCTAATCCGGGACAAGGGACTTTAATATTTGTTTATGTACCTTATAGCTGAAATACGGAAGAAACTACCGCATGGCTGCCTCGTAGTTCACACACCAAGTCTGCACTATGCCTCGATCCACTATGTAGTACTTCAGCCTACAACCAGTATTTTTATCGCACCACTCCCTTATAGGTAAACCTCTTTTTATCTATCAAACAGGTACGGGCAAAATCAAAGTAAAACGATTTTGGGTATTTTTAATAATTGAAAATAAGTATTTTTAAATCAATTATTTAAACCGCTTAGTGATGACTGTAACCGAAATAATGGCCGACCTGCAGGCGCATGGCAGCGAAAGCATTAAAAACATTTTGTTGAAGCATGGCGTTAAAGAGCCCTTTTTTGGCGTAAAGATTGAGCATTTAAAAACCATCCAAAAAAAGATAAAAAAAGACTACCAGTTAGCTAAGGACCTTTACGCCACCGGCAACGCCGATGCCATGTACCTGGCCGGCCTTATTGCCGATGATGAAAAGATGACCCGGGCTGATCTGCAAACCTGGGCCGAAGAGGCGCTCTCCAATAACATTAACGAATACACGGTACCATGGGTGGCCGCAGGCAGCAAGCATGGCTACCAGTTGGCTATGGAATGGATTGATAACAAACAGGATTATATCGCAGCTGCAGGGTGGTCTACCCTGGGCAATCTCAGCGCTTTAAAGGCTGACAGCGACCTGGATCTTGAAGCTTACCGGGCTTTGCTGGCCAGGGCGATCAAAAACATCCATACTTCGGGCAACAGGGTAAGGTCGCGGATGAATATTTTTGTAATAAATGTAGGCTGCTATATAAGTGCCTTAACCGAAGAAGCCATCGCCGCTGCCGGCCAAATTGGCGAAGTTTATGTTGATACCAACGGCACCAGCTGCAAAGTGCCCGATGCCATAACTTATATTAACAAGGTAAAAGATCGCGGATCACTCGGCAAAAAGAAAAAAACGGTGAAGTGCTGAGTTTTGCATATCCGAATCGCTTATAGAAACCCTTGCCACTCCCCCCGGTTGGGCTACTGTGTACACATATTTTTTGTCGACAAAAAATTAAAATCAATAAAAACATGTGTACACAGTATCCTTTAGAAGG
>NZ_JBFUKF010000617.1:0-2143 GCF_056400985.1 Mucilaginibacter sp. P4_G9
AATTCAAACTGAAAAGCCCCGCCTATGGCGTTGGCTGTACATGAACCGAGCYGGCCCTGGTCATAAACAGCCGGGCACTGCAGACGCATGTCGACTAACGGAGGTAGGGGTTTTGCCAAAGCTTCTGGACGCACAATGGCGTATCTTAAATCGCGGTGATCGGGCAGGTCGGGTGTCCAGCCGTATCGTTTGGTTTGCTGTATCATGATGGTAGGGGTTTATATAATTTATAGTAAAGCTATATTGTTTTTAGTTAATATATATGCGTGTTTTTACGTAATTTAATGAGTAAGCTTACCAGGTACCATAACACAGTTTTTGTAAACGTAAAAAAGACCGCCGGTTAACCGAAAACTGCCAACTAAAAATTAGATTTGTCCAGGTAATTTTCTCTAAATTACATTTTCTATAAAAACCAATTATGGATATCGCTTTTAACATTAATGAAGATATAAACAAACAGCTTGTTTATGAGCTGAACACAAGGCTAAAAAAAGTGCATTTGGGCGGCGGCGAAAAGGCAGCGGCCAAACAAAAAGAAAAAGGTAAAATGCTGGCCCGCGAACGTGTGGCCTATCTAATTGATAGCAATAAACCGTGGCTTGAAATAGGCGCTTTAACTGCCGATGGCATGTATGCCGAGCATGGCGGCTGCCCATCCGGCGGGGTTGTGTGTGTTATTGGGTATGTGTCCGGGCGGCAATGTGTAATTGTAGCAAATGATGCCACAGTGAAGGCCGGTGCGTGGTTCCCGATAACAGCCAAGAAAAACCTGCGCGCGCAGGAAATAGCCATGGAAAACCGCCTGCCTATTATTTACCTGGTTGATTCGGCTGGTGTGTATTTACCCTTGCAGGATGAGATCTTTCCCGATAAAGAGCATTTTGGGCGCATATTTCGTAATAATGCCATCATGAGCGGTATGGGGATCATCCAGATCTCGGCCATTATGGGCTCCTGTGTGGCAGGTGGCGCTTATTTGCCCATCATGAGCGACGAGGCCATGATAGTGGAAGGCACCGGGTCGGTTTTCCTGGCGGGATCATACCTGGTAAAATCGGCCATTGGCGAAGATGTGGATAACGAAACATTAGGCGGCGCAACAACCCATTGCGAAATCTCGGGTGTTACCGATTATAAGCAACCAAACGACCAGGCATGTCTTGATTCTATCCGCAACATTATGAGCATGGTGGGCGATTATACCAAAGCGGGATTCGACAGGATCAAGCCATCCAACCCTAAGTTAAACCCAAAAGATATTTATGGCATACTGCCGGATAACCGCGAGAAAGCCTATGATATGATGGAGATCATTTTGCGCCTGCTGGATGATTCTGCATTTGAGGAATACAAGGAAGGTTATGGCAAGTCTATCATCTGTGGCTTAGGTCGGGTTGAGGGCTGGGCTGTGGGTATTGTAGCCAACCAGCGCAAGGTTATCAAATCAAAAAAAGGGGAGATGCAGTTTGGAGGAGTTATTTATTCTGACTCAGCAGATAAGGCAACCCGCTTTATCATGAACTGTAATCAAAAGAAAATCCCGCTGGTGTTTCTGCAGGATGTTACCGGGTTTATGGTAGGCAGCCGCAGCGAGCAGGGCGGTATTATAAAAGATGGAGCTAAAATGGTGAACGCGGTTGCCAATTCGGTAGTGCCCAAATTTACTATTGTAATAGGCAACTCGTACGGTGCCGGTAATTATGCCATGTGCGGCAAGGCTTATGATCCAAGATTGATCTATGCCTGGCCATCAGCAAAAATAGCCGTAATGGGCGGCGGGCAGGCAGCCAAAGTATTGGTTCAGATGCAGGCTGCGGGCTTGAAAGCAAAAGGGGAAGAGGTAGATGATGTAAAAGAACAGGAGCTATTGAAACAAACCACCGATAGGTATAATTCACAAACCACGCCATATTACGCAGCCGCAAGACTTTGGGTTGATGGTATCATCGATCCGCTGGAAACCCGTAAGGTGATCTCGATGGGGATAGAGGCTGCCAACCATGCGCCGATAGAAAAGGCGTTTAATGTTGGGGTAATACAGACTTAATGGTGAGTGGTGAGTGGTGAGTGGTGAGTGGTGAGTGGTGAGTGGTGAGTGGTGAGTGGTGAGTGGTGAGTGGTGAGTGGTGAGTGGTGAGTG
>NZ_JBFUKF010000618.1:0-2129 GCF_056400985.1 Mucilaginibacter sp. P4_G9
GTATTTATGCTGTTCCCATCAAACCTCAGCCAGGATAATGTGAGCGCGCAGTTGAAAATATTTTCGACTAAGCATTACAAAAAAGGAATTTCCGAAACTCATTTACTCGCCCAACCCTTATCACTTTTTCATTTTGATACCCGCTTTGGTAACCCGCTTGCCGATCATACCATGAGCTATGCCACCTTACGTACGCTTTCATTTATAGCGGTGCTTATTATCATCATGGCATCTATCAACTTTATTAACCTATCGACAGCGCAATCAGTAGGGCGTTCAAAAGAGGTAGGGATCCGTAAGGTTTTAGGCAGCACCCGCAAGCAACTGATAGCCCAGGTTATTGGCGAAACTATGCTTGTTGTTTTATTTTCGGTAATTCTGGCACTCGCGGTAGCCAAATTAGCATTACCACAACTCAAAAATATTGCTAATGTTCCGGAAAGCATAGGCTTGTTCAATGTTCAGAATATGCTGTTTTTAGCCGCGGTTATGGTGATCGTTATCCTTTTATCCGGCATCTATCCGGCTTTAGTGGTATCGGGCTTTAAACCGGTACTGGCTTTAAAAAACAAAATTACTGCAGCCTCAATAGGGGGGATCCCGCTGCGCAGAGCGTTGGTAGTTGCACAGTTCGCAATTTCGCAATTGCTTATCATCGGCACCATTGTAGCTGTAAACCAAATGGATTATGTAAATAAGGCCGATCTGGGTTTTAATAAGGAAGCATTACTGATCATTCCCGGGTATACCGATAGCATTAGTTTGGGAAAAATAAACTCTTTTAAGCAACAGTTACTGCAAAACCCGGCTGTAAAATCAGTAAGTTTTGCCTCAGATGCGCCATCGTCAGAAAACAACTGGGGTACCAATTTCAACTTTAATAACTCCACAAAAGATAACGGCTTTAATACCTATTTAAAATTTGGCGATGCCGACTATTTTAAAACTTTCGGTCTGCAATTTACAGCTGGTAAGGGTTATGATGTAAGCGATACCGCGCGCCAGGTAGTAGTTAACGAAACTTTTATACATAAGCTGGGTATTCAAAACGCCGAAAACGCCATTGGCAAAACCGTACGCCTTGGCGGCGGTAAATGGATGCCGATAACCGGTGTAGTTAAGGATTTTAAAACTAATTCGCTGCGCGAAACTGTAAAACCAATTGTAATAAGCGCGGCCAAAAAATTTGAAGGCATTGTAGCTATCAAGGTTCAAACTAAAACACTAAGCAAAACGGTTGCCGACCTGCAAAAAATGTGGGAAAACACTTATCCACAATACGCCTACAACGGGTATTTCCTGGATGAGAATATTGCTAAATTTTATCAATCTGAAAACCAGATGGCCTTGGTTTATAAAATATTTGCTGGCATAGCCATTTTTATATCGTGCCTGGGTTTATATGGCCTGGTATCGTTTATGGCTGTACAGCGTACCAAAGAGGTTGGTATCCGCAAGGTATTAGGGGCCTCGGTAAGCAGTATTGTTTACCTGTTTTCTAAGGAATTTATAGTGCTTATTGTAATATCCTTTGTAATTGCCATGCCTTTGGCCTGGTATGTAATGACGGGCTGGCTTCAAAACTTTGCTTACCGCATATCACTCAATGCCTGGGTATTCCTGTTAGCTATTGGCACATCGGTAATTATAGCCTGGGTAACTGTTGGTTATAAAGCGGTACGCGCTGCAGTGGCAAACCCGGTGAAGAGTTTGAGGAGCGAGTAATTTCGTCAATGGTCAATGGTCAATGGTCAATGGTCAATGGTCAATGGTCAATGGTCAATAAAATGTGGGATCAAATTAGGGATTAGGGTTTAAAATTTAATCATTATGATAAAGAACTATTTTAAAACCGCACTTCGCGTCTTGTTTAATAATAAGGCGCATAGTTTTTTAAATATTGCGGGTCTGGCTATAGGTATAGCCTGCGCATCTATGATATTTTTGTGGGTGCAGGATGAAATGACCTTTAATCATAATTTTGAGAAGCGGAACAACCTGTATACTGTTTTTGAAAACCAAACCTACAATGGTAAAACATCCACTTTCCGTGCAACGCCCGGCCCAATGGCCAAAGCTTTAAAGGCCGACATCCCCGGTATAAAAAACGCGGCCCGTACAGCGGGAAG
>NZ_JBFUKF010000619.1:0-2128 GCF_056400985.1 Mucilaginibacter sp. P4_G9
GGTGTATCACTACCGGGATACTTATCGCGGCAATAGCAAACAACCATATGGGATTTAAAAACTGCATTTATAAAATGAGGAATACTTTATAAACCATAGCGATGGGTTTAAAACCCATCGCTATGGTTTATAATTTAAAATTTACTTTTATTTCGTTGTGTTAAAAAATCGCGCAGGGCTTCATCTAACGGCTGCGCGGTACTGAGCATCCGGTAATAAACATGTTTACCCAATAATTGCATCCTGATACCTTCTAAATGTGCGTTTAGCTTTTCTTTATATTCAACTTCCTGCTGTGCATTTATTTCGATAGTTTCCCCGGTTTCCAAATCTTCCAGTGTAGCAAATCCTCCAAAATTAAAATCAAGTTCGTTTTGGCCCATCAGGTGGAAAACTACTACCTCATGTTTAAGGGCTGACAATGAATCTAATAATTTACTGATCTCGCCTTCCCGTTGATACATATCAGTAATAAACACCAGCAATTCCTTACGGCCATCTCCGGCGAATAGTTGCTTATAGTGAATAGCTTGTGTAAAAGTACCGGCTGGTTTCACCTGTTGTAGATGATAAAACAGGCGCTGCAAATGCTGCGGATCTGGTCTGGAAGCTAATGAAAACAATCCACCATCCTGGAAAACGTATAAACCAACTGAATCACCCTGTAAATTCGACAACCAGGCCAGCGACGCAGCCAGGAAACGCGCATAGTCTATTTTTTTGATGCCATTGTCATCATGATTCATAGATGCACTGGCATCTACCAGGAACCTTACCGAAATACTGGTTTCAATTTCTGATTCGCGGATATAATACCTGTCGCTCCGGGCAAACATACGCCAGTCCAGCCAACGCAGGTCATCACCGGGCTGATAACTGCGGTACTGGCTAAATTCCAGTCCGGGTCCTTTCACTTTGCTTTTATTAAAACCATTCATAAAGCCATCAATAACCGTTTTCGCCAGTAACGGCAAATCCTTAATGGTCATTAATACTTTAGGATCAAGCTGCATTTTTTGATTTCGGATATCGGATGTTCGATTTCGGATTTATTTTTGTCTGAACAGGTATTACCAAGCTAAAGTCATTGCTTCGTTCCAACCTATGACGTGTTTGCAAAAACCATTTGTCATGCTGAACGGAGTGAAGCATCTATTATTCACCATGCCTCTTCGCCCTGTACAGTCTGCGAATAGATCCTTCACTGCGTTCAGGATGACAAACCTTTTAAAACGTCATTTCCCCTTTTATGACTTGTATTAAAGCGCCTTCGGCCGGGTTATCGTTGTTATCAGCTCGGCCGTCACTTTATCTGATGTTATATTCTCGGCTTCGGCTTTAAAATTCATCAGGATACGGTGCCTTAAAACAGCCGGGGCCATGGCGTGAATATCTTCCATCAAAACCGAATACCGGCCTTTTAACAATGCCCGTGCCTTTGCCGTTAATATCAGCGCCTGCCCTGCCCTTGGGCCTGCGCCCCAGCGCACCCATTCTTTTATATAGTTTACAGTTGTAGTATCGGGCCGCGTAGCGCGGATCAGCTGGCTTACATATTTTACCAGGTCTTCGCTTATGGTTACCTGCCTTACCAATGCCTGGGCCTGTATAATTTCTTCGGCAGTAATTACAGCTTTAACATCCGCCTTTTTTATCCCCGTGGTTCTATTCAATACTTCAAATTCTTCCTGCTCGGTTGGATAGCCAATTTTTATCAGCAATAAAAAACGGTCCAACTGGGCTTCCGGCAAGGGGTAAGTGCCCGCCTGCTCAATAGGATTTTGAGTTGCAAGGATAAAAAATGGTTTATCTAAGGGGTAAGTTTGCCCGCCATAGGTTACTTCAAACTCCTGCATGGCTTCTAACAAAGCAGCCTGCGTTTTGGGTGGGGTGCGGTTAATTTCATCGGCCAGTATAATATTGGCAAACAGCGGTCCCTTATTAAATTTAAAGAAGCGTTTGCCGGTAGCGTGATCTTCTTCCAATATTTCGGTACCAATGATATCCGTTGGCATCAGATCGGGGGTAAACTGGATCCGCCTGAACGCCAGGTGCAGCGCCTGCGACATGGTTTTTACAATGAGTGTTTTGGCCAGGCCAGGTACACCCTCCAATAAACAATGCCCCC
>NZ_JBFUKF010000620.1:0-2115 GCF_056400985.1 Mucilaginibacter sp. P4_G9
GCGATGTGGTTTACGATGGGGCTTTATTCTTTAAAAACCTGCAGATCGAAACCTATGAACTGTATATTTTAGATGTAAATGTGCCCACACTTAATGGTATAGAGGTTTGCAAAAAAATACGAAAAACGGATAGGGCAAAGCCAATTTTAATGTTGACAGCCTACAGCGATGTAGAAAATAAAATTATCGCCTTTGAATCGGGCGCGGATGATTACCTTGTAAAACCGTTTCACCTTGAAGAGCTGCTTGCAAGGGTGAACGCGCTTTTGCGCAGGAGCTATGGTGTACAGGAAGGTGGCAAGCCCGTTTTAACAATAGACGACCTGGTGATTGATACCGGTGAAAAAAAGGTGACCAGGGCCGGCAGGGAAATAGCGCTTTCGCCCAAGGAATACAAGCTGATTGAGTTATTGGCCACAGAAGACGGCAAGCCGGTATCAAAACAAACAATAGCGGCCAAAGTATGGGATATTAATTTTGAAACAGGAACCAACACAATCGAAGTATATATAAACTATTTACGAAACAAAATAGATAAGGGCTTTAGCAGGCCCCTTGTACATACCCGTGCCGGTTTTGGCTATTACCTTAAATGAATTTAAAGCAACGTTTTTCGTTTATTTTCAGCTGCTTGTTTTCGGTGCTGCTGGCATCCGTTATGGTAACGGTATATTTCCTGTTCACCAACTTCCGGCAGGATGAATTTGCCACCTTACTGGCCGAGAAGGCACAGACAACAGCCAAGCTGCTCATCGAGGTTAAAGAGATAGACTACAAAATGCAGAAGCTTATTGACAGCAACAGCGTTAATAAGCTGTATAACGAAAATACACAGATCTACGATTCGAATAAAAAACTCATTTACAACAGTAACTCCAAGCTTACTATAGATTATACCGAACATGAGCTTGACCAGATAACGGAGAAGAAAAGGTTTTTTAGCCGCATCAGGAAATATGATGTGCTTGGGCTATATTATGTTTTTGATAACAAGGGCTATTACGTGCTGGTGTCTGCCGAAGATACTTACAACAACAGCAAGCTCAATTATCTTAAATACCTGTTGTTTGGCGCTTTTTTGATAGGGACTATCGTAGTATGGATACTGTCGTTCCGTTTAAGCAAGCGGGCGCTGCAGCCGCTGTATGATTTCAGGAAAAAAATACAGGAGATAACAGACAGTAACCTAAAGATTAGGCTATCCGAAGAGAAGCGGGAAGATGAGATCAATACCCTGGCCAACTCCTTTAACCAAATGATGGATCGCATTGACAATGCCTATGAGCGGCAAAAGGAGTTTACCGGCAATGCATCGCATGAATTGCGCACCCCGGTTGCCCGCATAGCAGCCCAACTGGAGAATCAGCTGAACCGCGATGATTTGGACCTGGCTACAAGGCGCAACCTGGAGAGTATTTTTGAGGATACCTTTCAGCTATCAGAAATTATCAGTTCGCTGGTTGCTCTTGCCGATATTAATAGTCGCGAACACCATTCGTCGTTTGTAAAGCTCCGGCTGGACGAAGCCGTGTTTAGCGTTGCGGCCGACCTGTCAAAAATATATCCCGATTTTAAATTGAAGTTTGAGATCGAAAACAACTCCGACAACGAAACGGAGCTCAATATATCCGGCGACGAAACTCTGCTCAGGATAGCCCTGCTAAACCTGTTTAAAAACGCCTGCAAATATTCTGACAACAACCTTGTAGAGTGCCTTATACGGCAGAATAAGCTACAGATAGAATTACTGATCACCAACACCGGCCAGGTTCCCGACGTAAAAAACACCAATATCCTTTTCACCACTTTTTATCGGGGCAGTAACATTCGGGATGCCTCGGGCAGCGGCATTGGCTTAAGTATTGTAAAGCGGATACTGGAATACCATAAAGCCTCCATTTTCTATAACATCATCGATAACAATACCAACCAGGTAAAGGTGGTTTTTGGGCTGCCGGATTGATAACGATCAGGAACCCGTCCCCAGCTACCGCAAGGTCTTTTCGCTGCCGCAAGCTCCAGGTGGCTGTTGCACAACTAACCCTTTAACGAACAATAAACTAAGTTGTGCGATCATTTTAGCCTGGCATCTGATTTAAGCGCAATAAAAATCAG
>NZ_JBFUKF010000621.1:0-2107 GCF_056400985.1 Mucilaginibacter sp. P4_G9
GGCTTAACAATTTCTACTATGCGGTAACGGTTAAGAAAAAAGCAACGGTATCTTTCCTCGGCGGTTCAATCACCTTTAATCCCGGCTGGCGTAACAAGGTATGCACGTACCTGAGGGAAACTTATCCCGAAACCGATTTCCATTTTATAGCTGCAGGTATTCCGTCATTGGGTAGCTTGCCGCATGCTTTCAGGCTGCAGCGGGATATCCTTGATTCGGGCAAAACCGACCTGCTTTTTTTTGAAGCAGCAGTGAACGACCGGGGAACCGACAGCACCACGCAGGTTCGCTCGTTGGAAGGGATCGTTCGTCATGCAAAACTGGCAAATCCCGCGATGGATGTTATTTACATGGCCTTTGCCGACCCTCAAAAAATAGATAATTACGCTAAAGGCAAGGTATCGCCCGAGTTGTTAAACCATCAGTTGGCTGCCACTCATTACAACCTGCCCTATGTAAACCTGGCACTTGAGGTTAACGATAAGATCAGGAACAGGGAACTCACCTGGGCCGATGATTTTAAAGATATTCACCCCTGGTACCACGGCCAGGAGATCTACTTTGAAACCATCAAAGCGCTGTTGCAGGAATGTATTAATACTGAATACAAATTACCTGTTAAAGTTGTGCTGCCAAAGCCGATAGATAAAGCGCGTTATGAAAATGGCAGCTATTACAACGTCACTAACGCCAAATTGGATAAAGGATGGGCTATCGATACCAAATGGAACCCTAAAGATGGCCTTTCAACCCGCCCTGGTTTTGTTGATGTGCCGATGCTGATCTCGACCGAACCAGGCAGCGAACTAACTTTGCCCTTTAAAGGGACAGCCGTTGGTATTGCGGTAGTTGCAGGGCCTGATGCAGGTACTATATCCTACTCAATTGATAATGCAGCATATAAAGAGCTTGACCTGTTAACCCAGTATTATAGTTGGATACACCTTGGGGTTTACCATATGTTGGGCGACAACCTGGGTAATGGTAACCATACTTTAAAAATTAAAATAAGCAATAGCAAAAACAACGCAAGCAAAGGTCATGCCTGTAGGATTGTTAACTTTTTTGTGAACAAGTCTTAGAAGCTGTCTAAAAATAAATAAATCGACCGTCATTGCGAGGAGGCACGAAGCAATCCCAAACTATGCAGACCGGATTTGCAAGGTTTCTCTGTAAGGCGGGGATTGCTTCGCAATGACGCGTGGATATGTCAGGTTGGATTTGCATGGAGGAGACGTAAAATATTGGGTCTCTACATCGGATTATCATTTTTATACAGCCAATTAATTATTAAAACCATATTATGAAAAGAAAAACAGGGCTTATAACAGTCCTTTTATTAAGTACATGCATCGCTATTGCCCAGCGGGCAAAAATAAGCGCATCGCTTAAAACGCCAAAAGCGGTTATTGATCAGTTTATGGATAAACGTTTTGGCATGTTTATCCACTTTGGCCCGGTTACCCAGCGCGGAACCGAAATAGGTTGGAGCCGCAACGACCAGGTGCCCGAGGAAGATTACGATAACCTTTACCACGAATTTAACCCCATATTATTTAATGCCGATGCCTGGGTAAAGGCGGCTAAGGATGCAGGTATGAAATATCTCACCATCACCGCCAAACATCATGATGGCTTTTTGCTATGGCCAAGCGCTTATTCGGATTATAATGTTTCCAAATCGCCCTTTAAAAGAGATCTCGTTGGGGAATTGGCCAAAGCCTGTAAAAAACAAGGTATTACCTTTTGCATCTATATGACTGTGCTCGACTGGCATGACCAGGATTACCCGATAGACAACCCTCATCATCCCGAAATAAATGCCAGGAAAGGGGATATGACTGCTTTTAAAACCCGCATGAAAAACGAGTTGAAGGAAGTGATTACCAAATACCACCCCTTTATGCTTTGGTTTGATGGTTATTGGGAAAAGCCATGGACAACAGAAGATGGCAAAGAAATTTACAGCTACATTAAAAGCGTTGATGCTAATGTAGTTGTAAACAACAGGCTTGGAAAAATAAGCGATAAGCTTGGCGGCGATGCGGTAGGCGATTTTTTAACCCCCGAGCAAACTATAGGTAAGCTGAATATGGACGAACCATGG
>NZ_JBFUKF010000622.1:0-2100 GCF_056400985.1 Mucilaginibacter sp. P4_G9
AACATGCTATAAATATGGCAATGAACGAGAATATGGTGAACAGGTTCCCCTGCTGTTGCTCACTATCATACAGTTTCTGGAATTTCTCATCCAAAAAGGTGTATTCAAATGGAGTTTCGGGCTGATATTTTTTCCAGGTTTGCTCCAATGTGTTTATGGCCGACTGCACGTTCCCGCCATCTATTTTAATGGATAGCTTGCCGTAATTATTATTGGCGAATGATGGCATGCGCATTAACAACGGGATGATGTTTTGGTGCAGCGATTCGAAATGAAAATCATTAACTACGCCTATAACTTTTCCGTTTACGCCACCATAGCTTATTTCCCTGCCTATCGCACTTTCAGGCGTTTTCCAGCCTAATACTTTTGCAGCAGAAACATTTATTACATAGTTATTACTATCGGTAGCAAAATCCTTTGAAAAATTACGGCCGGCTGCCAACTTCATGCCATAAGCTGGGATAAAGCCATAATCGGCATTAATGTTCTTAACGTCGGCTTTAACAGCCTGTATTGTACCACCCTGTATAACGGAAATACCCTGATCATCCAGTAAACGCCCGGACGGGATCCTTGATGAACGACCGACACCCTTTATAGTACCATCCTTCATCACTTCGTTTTTAAATACCTCAAACTGGCTTGGGCTAAATGCATTACCCATGGTTACCAAATGATCTTTATTAAAGCCAAGGGATTTTTGCTGCATGTACCTCAATTGCTGAAATACAATGGTTGTGGCCACTATCAAAATGATGGAAATAGAAAACTGCAAAACTACCAATACCTTACGGAATGAGATATTGCCAGAGCCTACTTTTAACATTCCTTTTAAAACTTTAATCGGTTTAAACGACGACATAAAGATGGCCGGATAAATACCGCTAATGATGCCTATCACAAATGGCATAGCTACAACAGTCACAATTATTTGAGGCTGAAATAACTGGTTAAACGAAAGCGTAAGTCCCGAAAATTTATTAATCAGCGGCATAATGAGCCAGGTGATAACCAGTGCCAGTATTAACGAAAAAGCAGTTATTAATACCGATTCACTTAAAAATTGGGTGATGATCTCTTTTTGCTGCGCACCAATTACCTTACGGATACCAATCTCTTTAGCCCTTAAGGTTGAGCGGGCTGTTGACAGGTTCATATAGTTGATACAGGCTATCAGCAGAATAAACAGTGCAATGGCCGAAAATATATAAACCCGTTTGATATCACCGTTCTGCTCCAACTCATCATCCAGGTGCGAGGTTAGATGGATGCTCAGAAATTTCTGGAAGGATAATTTGCTGTTCTTTGATTCATTATTGCCAACATACTTATCTAAAAAAGCCGGGAACTGCGAGGCCACATGATCCACATTATAACCTTTGGGGAATAAAAGATAAGTAAAGAATGAATTATTGCCCCAGTTAGTCTCCAATCCTTTTTTACCATAAATGGCGCCATTATTCAGGGTATTGAAAGATAATAACATTTGTGGATGCATTTGGGCATTTTCGGGAAAAGGCTCATAGATCCCGGTAACTTTAAAGTTGAATTGGTTATCCAACCGGAGTTCCTTGTTCATCGGATCTTCATTACCGAAATATTTGCGGGCCAGCTCCGGTGTCAGCATTACAGTAAACGGTTCTGTAAGAGCCGTTTTAGGGTCACCATGAATTGTTTTTACACTAAAAAAATCAAAAAAACTCTCATCAGCAAAGTACGAGCCACGCTCATTAAATAGCTTATCCTTATACCGCAGTGAGGTTGAACCATTGGATAATATCCGGGTAACTTTTTTAATATCCGAAAACTCATTCTTTAGCAAAGGCCCAAACGGAGGCGCTACCGCTCCAAGATGAAGCGTTTCCACCCCATCCGGCGTGTTAAAACTACGGGTAACCCGATAAATATCATCAGCGTTGGTGTTAAACTTATCGTAGCTCAGCTCGTTGATTACATAAACCACAATCAGCAGGCAGCAGGTTAACCCAATGGTTAATCCAAAAATATTAATGAACGAGATAAATTTGTGCCGGGTAATGTTTCGCATGGCACTGCGTAAATAATTCCTAATCATAATAATATCGTTAAATTCTAAGT
>NZ_JBFUKF010000623.1:0-2087 GCF_056400985.1 Mucilaginibacter sp. P4_G9
GATGTTAAAAGTGAGATAGGGGTAGGTTCCGAGTTTTCGTTTTTGATGGAGTTCCCGGTATCAACAGAACCGGTTGTGAAAAAAGCAATCCCCTCATCAATAAAGATCAACGAAAAAGGCGCTGGGGTATCAAGTATAAGGGTACTTATTGCCGAAGATAACATTGTAAATGTTATGCTGATGAAAAAGCTGTTATCAAAATGGCATATTATACCCACCATTGCCGAAAACGGTGTACAGGCTATTGAGATGATGCAATACGGCAATTTTGATATTATACTGATGGATTTGCAAATGCCGGTTATGAATGGTTTCGACGCCACCCTGGAGATCAGGAAAATGGCCGATCCAAAAAAATCAAATATCCCTATTATAGCGCTTACAGCTTCGGCTTTGTTTGATCTTAAGGAAAAAATTTATGAAGCCGGCATGAACGATTATGTATCCAAACCATTTAAGCCCGATGAATTGCTGGCCAAAATTCAAAGCCTGGTGGCAGTAGCTTCATAATGACGCGTTTGCAAAAAAAAGCCATTTGTCATGCTGAACGCAGTGAAGCATCTATTATTCGCCATGCTTCTTCGCCCTGCACTGTCCGCGAATAGATCCTTCGTTCCTCAGGATGACAAATCTTTTAAAACGTCATTCCCCTTTCAGAGTCCACGGATTTTACCACTCGCAATGACGTGGGATATGAGCCCCTTAAACAGGTTTGCTGTATTCCGGCAACTCTTCTATAAACTTGTATTCTCTTTTCTCCAGGTCGATATTGCAATAGTAGTGCTGCAGGCCGTTACTTACTGCCAGCAGCGACACCTTGTGTACCATGTTATAGCGGGCTACCTGGTCGAAGGTTTTTTGATCAATAGTTACCGATGGCGCCTTGCACTCTACAATTAATATCCGTTTCCCCTCGCTGTTAAACACCACAATATCCGTACGTTTTTGCAGTCCGTTGAGCTTAAGGCCGCCTTCGAGCCTGATAAGCGACCGCGGATAGTTTTTTTGCCTTACGAGGTATTGTACAAAATGTTGCCTCACCCATTCTTCGGGTGTAAGGATGATGGTTTTTTTACGGATCTCGTCAAACAATGACAGCTGACCGTTCTCGTCGCTTATTTTAAATGGGTAGGGAGGAAGGTTAAGCGGAGGTAAATTCAAAATTCAAAATTAAAAAGTCAAAATTAAAAAGGAATATCTGAAACATCAGCCAGGTTTTGAACTTTAGTTTCAACATTTACCATAAAAGACCGGCTTTGCGGGTTGGAATTTTTAATTTTGAATCTAAAGGTCATTTTTGACTTTTGAATTTTTACTTTTGACTTAAAAGATGACCGCAGCCGAGATTTTAAAAGATATAAAGAATCGTAAATACAAGCCCCTGTATCTGCTGCATGGCGAGGAGCCTTATTTTATCGACCTGGTGAGTAATCATATCGAGCATCACCTGCTTCCGGATGCCGAGAAAGGCTTTAATCAAACTGTTTTATACGGTAAGGATACCGATATGATGACCGTGCTTAATGCCGCCAAACGCTACCCCATGATGGCCGATTACCAGGTTGTGATGGTAAAGGAAGCCCAGGATATGAAATGGGGTAAGGATGATGACGGCAAAAAAGGCATCGACCCGTTATTGAGCTATCTTGAAAAACCATTGGCAAGCACCATATTGGTTTTTTGCTATAAGTACGGCAAGTTTGATAAACGTAAAAAAACGTATAAAGCCATTGAGAAAAGCGGGCTTATATTTGAGTCGGCCCCTTTATATGATAGTAAGATTCCTGCCTGGATTGAAGGGTTCATAAGCGATAAAGGATATAAAATAAACCAGCAGGCTTCGGCTATGTTAGCCGAGTATTTGGGCAATGATCTTTCAAAAATTTCAAATGAGCTCGAAAAACTGATGCTGAATGTAACTGCCGGGCAGGAGATAAGCCTGAAACTTATACAAGATAACATCGGCATCAGTAAGGAGTACAATGTATTTGAACTGCAAACCGCAATAAGCAAAAAAGATGCTTTTAAGGCTAACCAGATTATTAATTATTTTGAGGCTAATCCCAAGGCCAACCCAATAGTACTGG
>NZ_JBFUKF010000624.1:0-2084 GCF_056400985.1 Mucilaginibacter sp. P4_G9
AAATAACGCCGTTGTAGTAAACAATAGGGGTATATTTATCAATATCTACCTGGCTCCTTAATACTTCATACCCTGCTCCTAAGCCACAGATAAAGCCGCTTTTGGTAACAAATTGTCCTTGTAAATTGCCGCCATAGCTAAACCCGTTTTGTTTTCCATAGGGATTATTGGTATAGTTCTTCGGATCGCCTGTTGCTGATCCCTGGATAATCTGTGAAGTAGTTGTTGCCGATTTACCCGAAAAGTGAAATAAACCAGAATTAGCCTGTACCGATAATTCAAATTTTTGTGCAAACAATGATGTTGAGATAAGTACAAGTCCCACTAAAACAAGTAAATGTTTCTTCATTTTTTAGTTGTTGAAAAGTTTAGTTTTAGGTTTAAACCGCCTGCTCCAAATTTTATCTGTTGCGATCCCAGTCCATCAAGCGGATATTTTAAAAATGGTTCAATAATCAAACGGTTACGTTTGCCCAGTGCAGTACCTATTCCGAAAGATACGTTAAGTGTTTTGGCAAAATAAAAGCCGTTAAAACTTTGCTTGCTTGTTTCTTCGGTTGTTTGATTGGTTGAATTTGCGGATAGTGAAGAATTTGGCAGGCCATAACTTGTTGTATATGCCTCGTTGATAAACGTACCCGAACTTAAGCCGGCCGAAATATAAGCATCACTTTTTTGCGGATTAAACTCATATTTAATGTTTATCGGCACATCAAGCCCTACTAAATTGGCATTGTAGTTTTTAAACACCGGGAAGGCCGAGGCTGGTACAAGATTGTTATCCTGACTTGCTATAGCATATGTTAGCGCCCGGGCTGCGTTAGGATTGGGTGGGGTGGTGCTGTTGTACCTCAGCGTATTTTGAGCCAGTGCAACACCTGTTGAAAGTTTAAAGTTTTTACTCAACTTTATATCAGATGTAAAGCCTGCCCCGGCGTTTACCTGGTTACTGCTGCCTTTGGCATAGTTGAAAAAGGTTGCCGCATAAACGCCAAATTTTACTTTTTTATCATCACCGGGATCTTTAGCTTTTGGAGTCCTGGAATTGTCGGCTGCAAGCATTTTTTCCAGGGCACTGGTTGATGAAGGTTTAACGCGGGGTGGTTGTTGATTTGCATTATTGGGTTTCAACTCCGGAGTTGTGYTTACCCCCGGGGTAACAGGAGGAGCAACTGCATATTGCGGATCATTTGCTGGTATGATTGTTTTAACACTATCCGGCCCTTTTTGGGGCAGGGTTGGGGCAGGGGCTTGTTTATTATTTACAGGTTGTTGAGCTATAAGCGCGTTATTATTGGTGTTTGAAATGCTGTTTGTAATTCCCAAAGGCTGGTTGGTAACGGGAGCATTTATAGCAGCAGCAGCAGCTTTTTTTGATAAATTGGTATTAACAATAGTATTTCGTGTTGCTGCGGCTGCAAGTGCCGTGTTATGACCTATTGGTTTTTTTTGTGATGGATAGTTGTTTTTGACAATGCTGTTTTGGGTTGATATAGAGGTATCAACAAGATTGTTTTTTGTTGCAGGATGAGTATTTGCTGCTAATTGAGCAAGGGTATCAACTGGCATTTTCTTTTGTTGCTGGTGATGTTTTATGGGTTGCACTGCTATTGTATTGGCGGGTTGTTTTTTGCCCAGCATCCACACACCTATACTTAAAAACAACAATAAACCTGCTGCAGCACCTGCCCACCATAGCCATACCCCAAGGCGCTTCTCCTCCTTCACAGGGAATTTTTCCCTGAGTAGCAGCCAGCCTTCATCAGCCGAGGTGTCTTCATAGTTATCAAACACCTCCCTGATGCGGTCTCTTAAGTCGTTATCCAACTGATCATCCATGGTTTTGTGCTTCTTGCCTTAGTATTTTTCTTAATCGTTCTTTCGCCCGGCTCAAATAAACGCGCGATGAGCTTGCCGGGATAGCTAACATATTTCCAATTTCATCATGATTATAACCATCTATTTCATACATGTTGAATATTGTGAGCTGTATGGCAGGCAACTCATTCATCAACTTTAATATATCCTGTGCGTTCAAATTATCAACCGTACTTACATTGCTGCTAATCGGCGCGGCATTATCC
>NZ_JBFUKF010000625.1:0-2073 GCF_056400985.1 Mucilaginibacter sp. P4_G9
CATGCGGCTTACCGCCATAAATCACTTTTATACTTGCCTTACCGGAGGGTAATTCTTTTGTTGTGTTTATGGTGATAAGGTTGTTTTGATAGGTATACGCCTCCTTTTTTCCGTTGACTAACACATTACTGATCTGTAAGGAATCCAGCAGATCAAAAAGCAATACATGAGTTGGTTGCGCCATGATCACATCAATGGTAGTATAACCATCAATGGTTTTTTGAACGGGATCAACATTAAGGGTGATGGTATAATGCCTTACATCCATATTTGCCTGTTCTGGTTTTAATTTACCGCCGGAGGTTAAGGTTTGGGCATTTGTAATAACGAAAGCAATTACTCCAATTATAATTAATAGTATTCTCTTCATACCCTAAATATAATCAATACTCCCTCACCAACAAACTATCGGCAAACTGCCTAAGGTATTGGCGGCGGTCTTCGGAAAGGTTGATTTTATCAAGCGCGTCAAAAGCTTTCTCTGCATAGGTTTGCATGGCATACTCAGCATATTGTCTTATATCTAATTGATCGTAAATTGCCGTCACTGCTATTACTTTTTCGGCAGAATCAAATTGTTCCACGTTTAACCAACTGTTCAGATTATCAGCCTGTTCATCCTGAGCGAGTTCAATGGCTTTTATAAGCAGGTACGTTTTTTTGTTGGATAGGATATCCCCGCCAACCTGTTTGCCAAATTTCTCCGGATCGCCATAAACATCCAGGATATCATCCTGTAACTGGAATGCAATACCAAGGTTAACGCCGAAGTTGTAAAGCAGCTGCGCATCATTTAAAGTAGCCCCGCCAATAATAGCGCCTATCTTTAATGTACCGCCCAACAACACAGCGGTTTTAAGTCTTATCATATCCAGGTATTCGTCAATAAGCACATTGTTACGCTGCTCAAAGCTCATGTCAATCTGCTGGCCTTCACATACGCCTGTTGCGGTTTCATTAAATACATCCATTACCCGGCGTAAAATGACATCATCAACCTTCATCATCAGCTTATTGGCCTCCACCATCATGGCGTCACCCGATAGAATGGCCACATTGGCATTCCATTTTTCGTGAACAGTTCTTTTGCCCCGGCGAAGTGGGGCTTTATCCATAATATCATCGTGCATTAGAGTGAAGTTATGGAACACTTCTATCGCCAAAGCCGGTTCAATGGCTTTATCAACATCACCTCCAAAAAGGTCACAAGCCATCAGGAGGAGGCTGGGGCGAAGGCGCTTGCCTCCAAGGGCAAGTATATAACTTATTGGTTCATAAAGTTCGGCAGGAGAATCGGGGAATTTTAGCGTATCTACAGCTTTACTAATCAATACCTGCAGGTCTGTAAGTTGTTTCATTTGTTTGTTGTGTAGTTGATCAGTCTGATTAAGTGGATGCTAACCATTCACCTAATCTAACTTAATCAACTTAGTCCTGTACTAACGAAAAGTCAATTTGTTTTTTGGTAAGATCAACATTTTTAACCTTGATCCTTACTTCATCGCCCAGTTGGTAAATTTTCTTTTTACGCTGACCAATGATACAATAATTTTTCTCGTCCAAAGTATAAAAATCATCAGAGATATCACGCAAACGGATCATGCCTTCGCATTTATTTTCGATGATTTCCACATACATACCCCATTCGGTAACCCCGGAGATAATGCCGGTAAACATGTTCCCAACCTGATCGCGGAGGTATTCAGCTTGTTTGTACTTAACCGATGAACGTTCGGCATCAGCTGCTTTTTTCTCCATTTGCGAACTATGGCCGCACAATTTTTCGTAATGCTCGGCATTGGCAGATTGCCCGCCATTTAAATAATGGAACAGTAAACGATGAACCATAACATCCGGGTATCGGCGGATAGGAGAGGTGAAGTGTGTATAATGGTCGAACGCCAAGCCGTAATGGTTACTGGTTTTTGTTGTGTAAATAGCCTTTGCCATTGAACGGATAGCTAAATGGGTAAGTACATTCTGCTCTTTTTTGCCTTCCACATCCTCCATCAGAAAATTAAGAGATTTGGCTGTTTCTTTATCCGATTTGGTATTTATCTTATATCCAAACCT
>NZ_JBFUKF010000626.1:0-2057 GCF_056400985.1 Mucilaginibacter sp. P4_G9
AGATACCAGGGATAACCGATGCGGGAATATTAAACGATGCCGCGAAGCCCAGTTCCTCAAATCCGCGACCGAACACAAACGGATCGCCGCCTTTTAACCTTACCACATGGCCGTAATTGATAGCATAATCAACCATCAGTTTATTTACAGCCTCCTGGGAGTAGGTATGGTCGCCGGAGCGTTTGCCAACATACACTCTTGTTGCAGTTTCGGGGGCATAGTTAAGTAATTCTTCATTCACCAAAGCATCGTACAAAACAACATCGGCTGTTTTTAATGCTTTAATAGCTTTAACAGTGATCAGATCGGCATCACCCGGACCTGCACCCACTAAAGTTATTTGCGGTTCTTTTATTTTATCACTCATTATTGTACCAATGCCTCTCTGAAAGCTTTACTTTTCCCTAAAAATTCTGTTGCCTGGGCTAAATATGCAGCGGCAAATTCGGCTGAGGGTTCATTCTGGTTAATCTGCAATACAAGGTCGTTAAACGAACCTTGAAGGTCAAACTCGCCTGTAGCAACATATTGCGCATCAAATTCCTTAATAATGGTAGCCTGTGTGCTGCCGTTTATAGCTTTATCAAGCAACAACGCTTTGGCCGAACTGATGAATACATTGTAAGAATGATAAATAGCATCAGACCAGGCGCCTTCTTTAAATGAGCCATTAGCCCAACCCATTTTTTCTTCCGATTCGAACAGCAGGGTAGCAACAAGATCAATCACCACACCGGCGCATTCGCCTACGCCAATTGCCGAAACATAAGTTTCCTGGTGGCCCCAATCAATAAATTCATCATCGGTAAGGGTGGTTAAATCGGCAAGAGGCTTTAACATCCGGTAAAAATAATCTTTACCCTGCCTGTCGTAATAGGCATGGAAAGTTTCACCTTCCGGCGAAAACTCTTTATAATCATTCAACACCATTCTTAAAACATCTGTAGCTCTTTTTGATGGTACTTTGATCACCCTTTCGGCTGCACGGCCAACGCCATCGCCAACAGTACCACCACCCAACATCACCTGTACCGAAGGTAATACCTTTGTACCGGCCTTAAGCGAGCTGCCATGGAAACCAATATGAGCCAAACCATGCTGACCGCAGGAGTTCATACAACCGCTTATTTTTATTTTGATTTCGCGGTTATAAATAAGGTCTTCGTATTCGTTGTAAATCAGGTCTTCCAGTACGCGTGCCATGGTCATGCTGTTGCTGATACCCAGGTTACAGGTATCGGTACCGGGGCAAGTGGTTACATCGGCCACGGTATCAAAGCCAGGTGCGGCAAGTTCAAGTTTAGCCAGGCCTTCATATAGTGCAGGCAAGGCTTCTTTACGTACAAATTTTAATAATAAGCCCTGGTTTTGGGTAATACGGATCTCGTTGGCTACCAGCGGCTCTAAAACTTTAACCAGTTGGCGGGCGGTATCAGATGGGATATCACCAACCGGAACTTTAATATATACGCCGTAAAAACCTTTTTGCTTTTGTTCAAAAACGTTTGTAGCCAGCCATTGCTCATAGCGGAAAGGGTTGCTGATGCTAACTTCCGCATAAGTTGTTTCTGCCGGAAGCTTCGGTAAAGCGATAGTATCACGGTTGATAGGATAGCTTTTTACCTTTATAGCAGTCCTTTCAATTTTAGCAAGGCGTAAAACCTCATCTAAACCTATTTTTTGGATAAGATATTTCATGCGGGCCTTGTTGCGGTTATTGCGTTCGCCATAACGGTCAAACACCCGGATGATAGCCTCAATATATGGGATCAACTGATCCTCTGGTAAAAACTCTTCAACTATGCTGGCCAATATAGGCTGTGCGCCTAAACCGCCACCTAACAGGATTTTAAAACCGCGTTCGCCACTGGCATTTACCTTTGGTATAGCGCCAATATCATGAACATAAGAAAAAGCAGTATCCGCATCGCTTGATGAAAACGAGATCTTAAACTTGCGGCCCATTTCCTGGCATACCGGGTTACGCAAAAAATACTCAAAAGTAGCATGTGCGTAAGGCGAAACATCAAACGGTTCCAGTGGATCGATACCGGCCG
>NZ_JBFUKF010000627.1:0-2045 GCF_056400985.1 Mucilaginibacter sp. P4_G9
TCTAAAAGCGTTATTGTGGGTAAACACCGGTGCAAAGCTGCTAAAACAGTAGTGATAGCACATAGAATTTTCAAATAACAAAAAACCCCTATAAGTCAAATCAAACAAAAAACCCCGGCAGGCCGGGGTTTCATTTTATTTTGTTATTTCTATGTGCTTAAAGTTTTTACTAAACTTAAACTCAACTGTTCCGTCGGTGTTTACTTTAAACTCCTTCACCGTTTTASCATCGGCTACAATTTTGCCCGGTTTAAATGGCAAACCGATAATGTTTAGGTGATAGCCTTCGTATCGGGGCGTATACAAACCCTCCATACTTTGGTTGATAGTAAGTATTCTTGCAGCACCATTTACAACAAATTTTTTCTCGAGGTAAATATCCTGCTCATAGGCAAAAGTTTCGCCGTAATCTTCAAACAGGAATGAATTAACCTCGTAATCAGTATAATAAATATTAAGTTTTACTTCTTCAATTTCTTTTTCGCCTACGTATTGCATTACCTGGTATTCTGGTATTACAGAACCGGCTTTAATAAACACAGGAATGATATCCAATGGTGTTAATACCGATACCTCTTTACCCCCATCAACAACTTCAAGGGTCCAGAAGTTAATCCATTTACCTTTTGGCAGGTATACATTTCTTTTTGTTTGACCGGGTTCCATAACAGGGCAAACCAGTATTTTATCGCCATAGGTAAACTCATCCTGGCGGAAATGATTCAGCATCACATCCTGCTCATGCATTACAATAGGCCTTAAAATAGGGAAACCGTAACGGTGATGCTCCCAAAAGGTAGAGTATAAATAAGGGATTAAACGGTAACGCAGCTCAATAAATTTACGGTTGATAGCCGTATATGGTTCACCAAAGCTCCATGGTTCACGCTCCTTGGTATCGCCGGCAGAGTGCGCGCGCATGAAAGGCGAAAATGCTCCCATCTGGATCCAGCGGGTAAACAGCTCACCATCAGGCTCGCCGCTAAAGCCACCTATATCTGTACCGCAAAATGAGATACCAGATACCGATAAACGCTGGCACTGGATATTGCCCAATTTCAAATGTTCCCAGGAGGCCACATTATCTCCCGTCCAAACGGATGAAAAACGCTGAACGCCTGAGTAACCGGCCCTTGTAATAGTAAACGGACGTTTATTTTTCATGAGCTTGCGCAACCCCTCGTAGGTTGAGCGTACCATTTGCATACCGTAAATATTATGCGCCTTACGGTGCGATCCGCGGTGCCCATCGTACTGGTGGCGAACATCGTCGGGGAAAGTGCCTGCCCCAAAAACAGCAGGCTCGTTCATGTCATTCCAAACACCTGCAACGCCCATTTGCACCAGTTCATCAAACAAACCACCCCACCATTCACGTACGTCGGGGTTTGTAAAATCGGGAAACTGGCAGCGACCCGGCCAAACATGGCCTTCCATAAAATAATCGTCACTCCGGCGGCAAAAATACCTATTTTCTTTACCTTCCTTAAACACCTCGTAGTCATCATCCACACGAATGCCAGGGTCAATAATTACCACGGTTTTGAAACCATCCGCCGCCAATTCGCTGATCATTTTTTTAGGATCAGGAAAATATTTACGGTTCCAGGTAAAGCAGCGATAGCCATCCATGTAGTCAATATCCAGGTAGATACCATCACAGGGAATCTTATTTTCGCGGAAACCATTGGTAATCTTTTTCACCTTAGCCTCCGGGTAATAGCTCCAGCGGCACTGGTGATAGCCCAACGCCCAAAGTGGCGGCATGGGATGTGTACCTGTTAAAATATGGTAGCTTTTTACCACATCCATCATATGCGGCCCATGTATATAGTAGTACTGCAATTCGCCGCCATCGGCCCAAAAACTTGTTTTGGTTTTATCTTCGGCACCAAAATCAAACTGCGCTTTAAAGGTATTATCAAAAAAGATACCGTGTGCTATACCTTCATTTAAACTAATGTAAAAAGGGATACTGCGGTAAAGGGGGTCCTGGTTCCAGGCAAACGAATAGGCATCGGTGTTCCAGTTCTTGAGCCGTTTGC
>NZ_JBFUKF010000628.1:0-2034 GCF_056400985.1 Mucilaginibacter sp. P4_G9
TGATAAATGCGTACAATATACAGACAACTCGCTCCGGTTATTTTTTAATTACGCAAAAACACAATCCTGGTACAGTAACACAATTTTTGTTATAACCGCCGATCATACCAGTCAAACGTATTACCCTGAATATAGCAAGCCAATTAACCGCTTTGCTGTTCCAATTTTGTTTTACAGCGCAAATAAGACCTATGCGTTAAAAGGTGTAAGAACAGATCTGGCTTCACAGATGGATATATACCCTTCAATAGTTGATCTGATAGGCTATAATAAACCTATCCGATCATGGGGCAGAAGTTTAATCAATAATGTACCCGCCGAAACCCCAAGAGTAATAAATTCGCCAGGCAATATTTACCAGCTTATGCAGGGCAATTATATTTATTTATTTGATGGAAAAACAATTACCGGAATATTTACGGCTGCTGATAAAGGGTTAGAAAAAAACCTGGCGAATGGCACACTAAACCCCGAAATGAACAAGGGTGTGCTTGATTGTAAAGCTTTTATCCAGGATTATACAGACAGGATTGTAAACGGGAAGCTAAACAAGCAATAACGTTTGATTATTTAGCCGATGTTGGTGCTTAACTGATGCAACGGCAGTAAATAGTAATCTTAAGCAATTTTTTCCATCAGCTCTTTTAAATACTTTGGCACCAATAGCAACCGGTTCCCATACCAGGAAAACATTTCACCATCAACTAAAATGATTTTCGCCTCTGGCAGCAACTGTTTAAATTCATTAACATGCTTTTGCTTAAACGGATAAGGCTCAGATGACAAAAACACCACATCAGGATTAACCCTAACCAGTTGCTTTGCTGAAACCTCAGGATACCTGCTTGTTTCAAAAGCGTTAATCAGGCCGCACTTTTGCAACAAGCTATCAATGTAAGTTTCTTTAGCAGCTACCATGTAGGGTTTTCGCCATATGAAATAGGCTACTCTAAGATTTAAACCAGGGAACCTCAAGGTGCTAAAACAATGGCTTATATCATTACATAAAGTTTTTGCTTCCTCGCCGCGGTCAACTATTAAACCCACATTCCGGATCATCTCAAGTGCAGTATCAAGATCATAAATATGGCTTATCCAAACCGGGCATATCTTCATTAACTCTTCAACCTGGCCGCGTTCATTCTCTTCCTTGTTGGCAATAATGAGATCGGGGTTTAAAGATCTGATCAGATCGATATTCAACTGCTTGGTTCCCCCTACTTTAGTTACTGTTTTAACTTTTTCCTTCGGATGGATACAGAATTTAGTAATGCCGATAACACTGGCATCCAGTCCCAAATAAAACAACAGCTCGGTTTGGGACGGAACAACAGATATGATCTTTTTAGGAACGGTAGATAATTCTATCGCACGATTTAGCTGATCGTGAAATACAGCCATATTAAAACGCGTTCTTCTCGCCCCTTAACGCATTCCAGAAAGTTAGGAAAACAATTTTCATGTCCAACAGGAACGACCAGTTCTCCAGGTACCAAACATCAGCCTCCACACGCTCAAGCATAGCCTGGGTAGTTTGGGTTTCGCCTCTTAAACCATTTATTTGCGCCCAGCCGGTGATGCCTGGTTTAAGAAAATGCCTTACCATAAAGGTATCTATCAGTTGTGAATATTGCTGTGTATGACTTATCATATGTGGCCTTGGCCCTACTACAGACATGTTGCCCAGAATCACATTAAAAAACTGAGGTAATTCATCTAAGCTGGTCTTGCGGATAAAAGCACCTGTTTTGGTTATACGCGAATCGCCGCGTATAGCCTGCTTTTTATCCGAATCTTTATTGACCCGCATACTCCGGAACTTATAACACTTAAATGGTTTGTTGTCCCTGCCTGATCGCTCCTGCACAAAAAACACTGGTCCATCTGACTCCAATTTGATAAGGATTGCGAGTATAGGGAATAACCAGCTAAAAACAAACAGGATAATAAATAACGAAAACGTAACGTCAAAAAGGCGTTTTATAAACCTGTTAAGCATGTTTTCGAGTGGCTCAGGTCTTACCGATATTACAG
>NZ_JBFUKF010000629.1:0-2032 GCF_056400985.1 Mucilaginibacter sp. P4_G9
GCCTTCGCCCTCAACACCCAGCAGGTTTTCTTTGGGCACACGGCAATTATCAAAGATCAGTTCGGTGGTTTCTGAGGCGCGCATGCCCAGCTTGTTTTCTTTTTTGCCATGGGTAAAACCGGGCGTACCCTTTTCAATAACCAGTGCTGATATTCCATGCGAATCGCCCTTTTTACCGGTGCGCACCATCACCACAGCCACATTGCCCGATTTGCCGTGTGTGATCCAGTTTTTTGAACCGTTAACTATATAGTGGTCGCCATCCAGCACGGCGGTAGTATTCATCCCTAATGCGTCAGACCCGGTGTTGGCTTCCGTAAGTCCCCATGCGCCCAGCCACTCGCAGGTAGCCAGTTTGGGCAGCCATTTCATTTTTTGCTCTTCGTTGCCAAAAGCAAGGATATGGCCGGTGCACAGTGAGTTATGCGCCGCCACAGATAAACCTATGGAGCCGCAAACCCTGGCTATTTCAACAATAACGGTTACATATTCAAAATAGCCAAAGCCCGAGCCGCCATATTGTTCGGGCACAAATACGCCCATCATACCCAGCTCACCCAATTTCTTAAAAAGGTCAATAGGAAAAACCTGCGCCTCGTCCCATTCCATTACATGAGGTTTAATATTCCGTTCGGCAAAATCCCTGGCCATCTGGCCTACCAGGTGCTGGTTTTCGTTCATAGAAAAGTCGAATCCGCCTATTGTCGGACCGTCTGTAAGTAAAGTTTCCATACTAATTTATATAACTGGTTATACAAATTTAACGATTTAATTATCAGCTTGTTTGTACAAAAACGTACCCGAATAGAAGTACAAAATGGTATCTGGTATGAATTTTAGGTTTAGTTGAAACAGGCTTGTTTTTGAGTTGAAAAAAGAGTTGAAAATATTTTCAATTAATATGAAGCTAAGTAAAAAACACCGTGTAAACTGCCAAAAAACGACAATCGACAGTAATAGTTACTATACTTTTCTTTTTTTAAGATACCTCTGTAAAAGCTAACACCCGGCTATTTTACTTAATAGGTTGCCAGCGCAACCAGCGTATCACTGAGAGGTGCTATCCGCTCCCGGCCCTTTAAAAAACCAAGCTCAACCACAAAAGAAAAACCGGCTACTATCCCTCCCATTTCTTCAATGAGTTCACAGGCGGCTGTTACTGTCCCCCCTGTAGCCAGCAGGTCATCATGGATCAGGATATGCTGACCGGGTTCAAAAGCATCTGTATGGCATTCAATTACTGCGGTACCATACTCCAGCTTATACGCCCGCTGCTTAATAGTAAATGGCAGCTTACCGGCCTTACGGATAGGCACAAACGGGATGCCCAGTTTGGTGGCCAAAGTCAGTCCAAACAAAAATCCCCGGCTTTCTATGCCTGCTATCACATCTATGCGGGTGCCCCTCAGTTGCTCCACAAAGGCGTTGATAATATTATCGCACAAGATGGGGTCTTTCAAAATGGGGGTTATATCTTTAAAAATTATCCCCGGCTTAGGGAAGTCTGGAATATCGCGTATGGCTTTCTTTATTTGCTCGGTAATCATTTAAAAACTAAATAAGGTCCAATTTTACGCAAAATTCCGTCATCAAGTATGGCAATATTTTTCAAATCAGCTACCGACTCATAATCGCCGTGTTGATTGTGGTATTCCAATATGGCATTCATTTGCTTAAAACTAAGGTAAGGGAAGCGTCTTAACTGGTCAAAAGTGGCCGTATTAATGTTTAGTTTGATGATGTGCCTGCCATCTACAGTAATGCCATCCTTAATTTCGGCATACTTGGATTCGTCAATACCAAATACCTCTTTCAACTGTTCCTTATTGTAAAAGCCCCCCAAACGCTCCCGGTACCTGGTAATCCGTCTCGCAAACGATGGCCCTATCCCTCGGATCATGGTAAGCCTGGCCGAGTCGGCGCTGTTTACTTCGATAACTTCGCCGGGCGCAGCCTTTTGGGTATAATGATAATTTGCAGGTAAACCATTGGCATTAACACCGGCTGTTATGGTTTTTAAAGATTTTACAGA
>NZ_JBFUKF010000630.1:0-2026 GCF_056400985.1 Mucilaginibacter sp. P4_G9
CACCACATTACAGCAATTGCAGGCAATGCCAAACGCAATTATGATTTTTACACCAAAGTACTTGGCCTTAGGCTGGTTAAAAAAACCGTAAATTTTGATGACCCGGAAACCTACCATTTATACTATGGTGATAAAGAAGGTACGCCGGGTACTATACTTACTTTTTTCCCCTGGGAAAATATTTCGCCAGGCCGCCGGGGTGCACGCCAGGCAACAGAAATTGGTTACTCTGTACCCGAAGGCAGCTTTGATTTCTGGCTTAAACGTTTTGAAGCAAACAATGTAATTTACAATAAAGTAGCCGAAAAATTTGGTGAGCCATACCTTACATTTTTAGATCCCGATGGTTTAAAACTGGAATTGATAGCTGCAAAAAATACCGATACCCGGTTGCCATGGGAAACCGAAGAGGTTAAAGCCGATAATGCCACCAAAGGTTTTCATAGCATCACTATAAGCACTAATAAAATGCAGCCAACTGCCGATATTTTAACCGGTGTATTTGGTTATCGCTTATTGGAGCAGCATGTAAACCGCTATCGCTTTATTACAGACGCAGTTGAAAATGCGGCAATAGTTGACCTTGTTGAGGTTGCCGGCGAAGTTGCTGGACATGTTGCCGGCGGATCTGTACACCACGTTGCCTTCCGGGTAAAAAACGAAGAGGTATTAATGCAATACCGGGAAAAAATAGCAGCCCTTGGTTTGCATATTACAGATAAGATCGACAGGAACTATTTCTATTCATTGTACTTCCGCGAACCAGGTGGTGTATTGTTTGAACTGGCTACAGATAATCCGGGCTTCGCGGTTGATGAACCGGTGGAAGAATTAGGTACTCACTTGAAATTACCAGCACAGCACGAACAGTTTCGCAGCACGCTCGAAAAAACATTGCCCCAATTATATTGATCATGTACACACATCAAAAAAAATATATAACAGCAGGTACCCCGGTAAAAGATGCCGGGGCTGCATTAATAATGATCCACGGCCGGGGTGGTACCGCGCAAAACATCATTGGTTTGGCTGGTGATCTAAATTTAAAAAATACAACCATCTACGCTCCCCAGGCCGCCAACAATAGCTGGTATCCATATAGTTTTATGGCGCCCGATGCACAAAATCAGCCGGCTTTGGACTCTGCCCTTGAAGTGATAGGCGACCTTGTAAAGCAAGTAGTGGCAGATGGCATCCCCGAAGAAAAAATTTACTTCCTTGGGTTTTCGCAGGGTGCATGTCTTACATTTGAATATGTGAGCCGGAATGCCAAACAATATGGAGGAGTAGTGGCTTTTACAGGTGGCCTGGTAGGCGAAGAGCTTAACTTAAAGAACTATAAAGGAGATTTTAACGGAACACCCGTACTGGTAACCACAGGCGACCCTGATCCGCATGTGCCATTAACAAGGGTAGAGGAAAGTGTCGGCGTTATGAAAGCGCTTAATGCCGCAGTTACCGTCAAAGTATATAAAGGCCGCCCTCATACTATTACCCAACAGGAGATTGATCTGGCAAATCAATTGGTATTTGACAATATGATATCTACAGAAGTGTAATCTTGCAAAGTGTTTAAAATAGATCGTCTTGCTTCGTACTTATCTCTCTCTATGGCAAGTTGCAGAACCCCAGACTTACGAAGTTTTAAAAACTGCTATGTAGAAAAGCATAGCAAACAGGTATGAGATTTTTTAGTCACATAAAGGTACAATTTTATTTCAGTATCAAAAAAAGACTCCAACTGCTATATGCGATCAAAAGCCGCCAGTAATTGTGTGTAATTAAAAGAGGTACGAATACTTCGCAATGTAATTAAATACAGTTTTCGATGGTGCGTTTTCCTCTTTGGTGTTGATTGAGATACAATTTTTTTAACTGACCATATTTAATAAATTTACTATGCTGTAAGAAACGGAAGCGGCTCTGCTGAGGAGCAACCGCCAGGGATATTACAGCCGAATAAAGCATATCAGCCAGGCATAGGCAATCGCCCATAGCCTGGCTGTTTATTTATATGCTGTTTCGT
>NZ_JBFUKF010000631.1:0-2025 GCF_056400985.1 Mucilaginibacter sp. P4_G9
TTTTTGATGTGTACAGATAGTTGATGATGATATCTGTAGTAAAAAGCGTAAGTAATACCGTTACATAGCCTTTCCATTTTTCGGTAAAGTAAACACCTCCAAACACAGCTATAGCGCCCACTGGTGTAAAGTTACTCAGTTCCTTATACTTAAAGGTTATAAGCCTGAAAGCTGCAGCAACAATTATCATTAAAATAAGGATAATGTTCCTGTTGATGGTGTCTTTTTTATTCATGGTGATATTTATGACGTAAAATTACTCATAATCATGTTAAATAAAAACTACTAATTAAACTGGTATTTTGCACCAAGCATAAAGTTTATGCCACGTGTGTTATACCCCAGCCAATCGGTATATTTTTGGTCGAGCACGTTGTTCAGATCGCCAAATACGTTCAGATTTTTGGTGGCTTTTAATTGCAGGTGAAGGTCAACGAGGTTATAGCTTTTCAAAGTAGTGATTGTAGATGGATAGGTGGCGAAATTCAGGTCGCCCCTGTCGCCGGTATATTTATAATTTACACCGATCAGGAAGTCAGCACAGGCCTGGTATGAAACATTAGCACCGAAGGTATTTTTTGGCCTGCGGTATAAATTAGCCGTTTGTTTGCCGGCTTCATCAGTTTGCTTACCTGTAACATAAGCAAAGTATGCTGATGCAGTTAGCTTGTTTGAATTGTATTTCAGTTCAGTTTCAAAGCCTTTATCTTTTTGAAAAGATCCATTTTTATAGAATGCTCTATAAGGAGGCTGTGATTCAGAGAAGAAATAAATTACATCTTTTGTATTGCGTTTATAGAATACGGTGTTAAACGATAATGCATTTTTTACGATCTCCCAATCAAACCCGACCTCGTATGAGGTAGTTGTTTCTGGCGTTAATTTACCATTGCCATATTGCGAGTACAATTGATATAAAGATGGGGATTTATAGGCAGATGCAATAGTTCCGAACACTTTAAACTGATCTGCTAAATACAGCGAAGGGTTAATAGTATAGGTAAAGTTATCTCCGTATTTACTATGGTGATTATACCTGCCGCCCAGTTCCATATGGAAAATGTTTGATTTGAAAAACAAGGAGGTGTAAACGCTGGTAATGCTGCTATGTGCCGTATCGGAGTTTATAATACTTGGGCCAGGATGATATCCTGTTTGTTCAAACGAGCTATACTGGTCGGTATTGCTGTATTTATAGTTCGCGCCGCTCGTAATGTCAAAATATTTGCCCAAATTATAATTCAACACAGCTTCTAAATTGCTTATGCGGCCGGTGTTTTTTGTTAACTGGTTGGTTTCGTTATTATCGGGTGGCAGGTTTTTAAAGTTGTTACGAACTGTATTTTGGCTGGCATTAAACACCAATGTTCCCTTTGGTAATTTCACTTTAGCTCCTAAACCACCAAATATAAATGTATTGTTGTAGGTGTAGTTGTTATCATTAGTAAAAGCGCCATAAGGCAAATCGCCGGTGTTATAACTACCCTGGAAATTACCATTCACGCTAAACTTCTCAGAAACATATTGATTGATGTTCACACTTGCCGAACGCTGATGGAAACCATCTTTTTTAAATCCGGCTTTGTTTGTAGTATCGGTAGCAGCCGCAAAACCCTTTGAATCCGTATTAGAAAGGTTAACGGTAATCCCGGTATGGTTTATTACCCCGGTCAGCCCGGCCGATTCCTGGAAGGTATTATAACTACCACCCGTTAATTGCAAATTGCCTTTTAAGCCTTGTCCCTGCGGATGTTTGGTAATAATATTGATCACACCGGCCACAGCATCAGATCCGTAAAGTGTCGATCCGCTTCCTTTTAGTATTTCAATTCTTTCAACCTGGTTTATCGGGAAAGCATTAAGATCATAACTACCGTCAATTGAGCTTGCGTTGTTAACAGGGAAACCATCTATTAATATTAAAGTATTACCCGATGATGCGCCGCGTAAAAAAACAGATGTACTGATGCCGGGCGCGTTCTGAGCGCCAGAAAAAGTTATTCCGGATACGGTATTCAATAACTG
>NZ_JBFUKF010000632.1:0-2022 GCF_056400985.1 Mucilaginibacter sp. P4_G9
CTTTGATATTGACAATGAAAGCGATTTATGATATTCTAACCAGGGATCATCACCCTGGAACCATCCCTCTACTGCAAGATCTTTCCAGGTGTTCATCTGATCGGCAATATATTGTGCGGCGGATTTTGGCTGCAGACCAAGAGAATTACCACAAAGATAAATGGCATCATTTCCTTTATGCTTTGGAATTAAAAACCTGTTTCTGAAATCTTTTAAAGCGTCCTTCCCGTCCAGTGCTTTGGCAAATGCTAAACTATTTTGATAATCCATTGCTCAATATTACAAAAAAGGCAAATTTAAAGTGTCTACTTATTGGGTTTACTTACGAATTTGTTGCCTTTAACGTAAAAACGATAAGGTAAATAAGCGTCATCGCCGGCATAGCTCACGCCAATACGCGGGCCAATAGTTATTTGCTCATCCGAAAAATTCAGCCCCCGGTCTTCAATCCAAAGCGTATCACTTTGCAAGCTAATAGCATTAATATTCCGGGAAATACCTAACGCCTTTGCAACAGAGCCAGGCCCGGCAGTGATTGTTGATTTAAGTGCCAGCATATTTCGCCTTACCTGCATGGTCTCAATGCCATCAGTTGGATTAATAGCCCTGATCAGTATGGCATGCGGCTCACCTTCAACTGAAGTTACCACGTTAAACATTTCATGAATGCCATAGCATAGGTAAACATAGGCTATACCTCCCTGCATAAACATGGTTTTGGTACGAGGGGTTACCCTGCTTCCAAAGGAGTGTGAGGCCTTATCTATAATACCGTTATAAGCTTCTGTTTCAACAATATAACCACCAGTAGTTACACCATCAATACAGGTAAATAAATACTTGCCCAGCAGGTTTTTGCTGATGGCAACCACATCATTGCCTAAATAATAATCCTCGGTCAGCTTCATTTTTTTGGGAGGATTTGTTTTAAAAGTTTATTAATTTCTTTGCCTTTATCGAAAATCATAATGTGCGTTCCACCTTGTACAATGGTAGCATTTTTTATACGTTTATAATCAAATATCAGATCTTTATCACCGGTTATATGGTAAAGATTTGCAGGGGCTACATCATTTTTCCAGTTTAAAATTGCACCCATGGCCCACTTTACAAATACCGGCGACGTCCTTTTCAGCATATCATTAAACACCCATGCATCCCCTTCGCTCATCTTGCCAAACACCGGTTTGATTATAAACCCCATCGAGGTCATTAGTTTGCCGGGAATTAATTTTTGAACCGGCAAATTCCTAAAGAAACTAAAATACCGGGGCGCCTCATCGCTTGTTTTAATACTGGAAATAATGATCACTTTTTTCATAGGGATAAGCTTAGCCATTTCAACAGCGATCATCCCTCCCATCGAATTACCGATCAATATTGAATCCGGCCTGATATTGTATTGATGAATCAGCTTTTGCGCATAGCCGGCCAACGTATCCCGGGAGTCTGGCTCTATCCAGTCCACCGGAATCACTTCATGATTGCCCAGGTCGATATTATTGAAAATACGCGTATCGGCGCCGAGGCCGGCTACCAGGTAAATCCTGCTCATTAAAATTTTACCAGCTTTACAATCTGTTCCAGGAATCGCGCGTCAGTTTCGTCAAACTGATCCAATAGTTCGCTGTCAACATCCAAAACGCCAACAACCTCACCATTATTAAATACCGGCACTACTATTTCCGACTGCGAAAGAGAGCTACATGCAATATGGCCAGGAAAGGCCTCAACATTGGGCACTATAAGCGTTTTGGCCTGCTTCCATGCCGTACCGCAAACACCTTTACCCAAAGCTATCCGCGTACAGGCCACAGGCCCCTGGAAAGGCCCCAAAACCAATTCACCGTTCTTTACCATATAAAAGCCAACCCAAAACCATTTAAACTGCTCCTTTAAAGCTGCGCTGATGTTAGCCAGGTTGGCTACAAGGTCTGGTTCGCCATATAGTAACGCTTCAATCTGGGGGATCAAAGCAGAATATTGTTCGGTTTTGTCTGTTGATGTGGTTATGTTTAAATC
>NZ_JBFUKF010000633.1:0-2019 GCF_056400985.1 Mucilaginibacter sp. P4_G9
CCCCCAAACCAGGAATGGTTGCAAACACTCCCGAACCGGTTTTTAAAATGGTTTTCCAGTTATTCATTTTGAAAATCTGCGCTCACTTTTTGGGTTGGTTCTATATCCATGGGCCTGGTATAATGCGTACGGGTAAGAAATTTTTTACCCAATTTAAATACCACGGTATAAACGGTTTCATCAATGGTTACAGCAGTATTTGTTTGATCACTATCAACCATGTAATCGCTTAACAGTTCGATATGTTCTTTCCAGGCGGTGTTTTCAAATTTGCTTTTCCAAATTCTACGCGGTATTAAATATACGCTGGCTTTTTGCGGCTGCGATTGAAGCGTTAGTTTTATCCTCATATTAATACCGCCATATTTAGCAACCTGCATCTCGCGGCCCCACCAAACAGCCCAGCAGGTGAGCATTTTATGCTGATCATAAATTTTTCGGGGAATGCGTACCTTAATTAAAAAACCGGCAGAATCCTTGTCAATCACCCTAACTAAATCATGATACCAGTTTATTTCGGGAGTATTATAAGTAAGGGCAAAGCCTTCAAGCCTGCCTGTGGCTTTTATTTTGGTAGTAGGGTTTACGTGTAAAAAGGCCGTTATAACCGAGTCTGTTTTAAGTGTGGTATCAGGATCATTAACCCATTTAGTATAAATTGAATCCAGTTGCCTGGCATAAAACCGAAGACTATCAGCTTGCGAAAAGCCCTTTAAGCTACACGTGAGCATAAAGACCAAAAGTATAGCAGCTTTTTTTAAAATACATCGAAAAGTCATACTAATAGGCTTAAGGGAGGGGCAGACTGTTTAATATTTTAATTACGGGGCAATTAAAATACCGGCTATTTATAATCGGTTGAATATTAAACTAATATAACTCATAAAAAGGATACTTGCAACCCGTTTTTATGCCCGTATTTTGATTTCAGCCCCCACAGTATCTCTCCTCGGTGGTACATAATAAATAAAGTGTAAACATTCTTTACAATAGTTTACAGTTCATTTACAACAGTTTACAATTTACGATACAATAACTTTATTTTAAAGAAACTACTTTACTTAAAATTTAAATAAGCTTTACATTTAAATAAGTTTTTAAGTAGCAATATTAAGGTTATAACTCGCCTCGACATGACCGGTTCGCTTATCTACACTATCCTGCCAATATTTGGCATGATCATTATTTTGCTGTGCATGGCTATGTACCGATGGGGAAACCAGGCAAGACTAATAGAAAAACAACACTTTGGCGGTTACGGCCTGCAACTCGATATTTCGGTGATAACGGTATTTATATTAATTGCTGTGCTCTCCATAGCTGTTAGTGTTTTCTTTTATTATAAATCAACAGACAGCAAAATAACAAACTATGAAACATTGATTAGAAGAATGCAGCTTGACAGTATAAATACCAAACAAAACACCTACGAAACCATCACTATTTTAAAATCAAATTTTTTTTGCTACCGGTTTAAACTAAAGGATCTTCCAAACGATGTTCCTCCTGAAGTTTCTTCATTAAAATTTACTTTTTACAAAAACTATAATGACAATAAAAGTGGCATTGATCTGCCTGTTCAACCATCAGGGCAAGGTTATAAAGTAACTTTTTATTATACCAGTGAAGATTTCAAGGATGCCTACTCCAAAGTAAAACTGGAAGATACCACAACAAAAAAAACATGGGTGTCGTCTACATTTAACCCAATAACCCCTACCCTTGAACTGATCCCGGAAAAATCGACTACGCCATGAAAATTATATCAATTTTGTATTTTCTGTTACTAACATTGCCCGAATGTTGGGGGCAATCACAGTCTGGCCACTTCGACAACGAGTATAAAGAGTATAGTAACAGCAGAGCCGATTATAAAAACTGGAAGGTTTTTGTAATTGGTAACCAGCAATTTATAAGATCAATAAAACAAATTGATTACACCCTTGATGGTACTTATGGGCAGCAGCATATTGTGGTAATAAACAACGGCGATAATCCTTTTTTTACGATGTGTAATAA
>NZ_JBFUKF010000634.1:0-2012 GCF_056400985.1 Mucilaginibacter sp. P4_G9
ACCTCAGTGTTACCTCGTTTTGCAGGTATTTTAAGCTGATGACCAAAAAAACCTATTTTGATTTTTTAACCGAGATCAGGATCAGCCATGCCTGCCGGTTTTTAATTGAGGATAAGCTGCCTACCGAAGTGCTGTGCTTTGAGTGTGGTTATAATAACATATCAAACTTTTACCGCCATTTTAAAAGGGTAACCAACATGACCCCGCTTGAGTACAAAAGGCGATACATTAAAGGACAAAAAGCCGCCAGTTAATAAATTTTTATGCCAACCTCGTTTTGCAGGTGGGTGTAACTGCTGTACAGATCCTCAATCTGGATGCGGATGGCCGGTGAAAAATAGCCAACATCACGCCTTGTTTTGGTCGAAATTTTTAATCCCCGTTTGGTTAAGCAGTATTTGGCCACTACAGGATACACATTATGCATCACATCCATGTTTTCAATCAAAAACTGCTGTACGGCATCCACTTCATACTGCAGGGATTCATCAGCATAATTATTGCATAACCATACAATAAGCTCAGGGAAAAAATTACCCTGGATGCAGGACAATCCGGCCGAGCCCGTTTTTAAAGACGCAACCGCATGCCCCATATAAGCATCGTACAAACCAAAACCGGGGTTAATTTTACCGGCCTCTAATTTTTGCTGCACCTCATCAATATTAAGGCAGGTATCTTTATGGTAAATCACCCGGCCGGTAGCTACAAAATCGGCAAGTTGCCGGGGCGACAATAACCTTTTGTAAGGTACCGGACATTCATAAAAGCCTAAGGGGATGTTAGCTGTTTGATCTAACAACTTAAATAACTGGTAATTAAATACCGCATCCGACTCATCAGCATCTGCCAATAAGCTGGTAATTACAATTACAGCCGATGTACCCGTATCGTGCACTTTTTTTACAAAATCGGCTTGTTGGGCAACCGGGCCGCCAAACGTACCCGTGGCTACAACGGGTACCGCGCCGTTCACAATTTTTATAACATGTTTTATAATCTGCAGCCGCTCCTCATCCTTAAGTTCAAACATTTCGCTGGATAAGCAATTGGCAAATACCCCGGTGGCCCCTGCCTGTAAATACATTTCTGTAAGCTGGGTAAGTACATCATAATCAATAGCTCCATTGTTTTTAAAGGGAGTTAACATTACTGGGATAAAACCTTTTTTAGCCTGTTCCATTTTGATGTTTGTGTTGTGTTTAATTTATTTTTCGCTGTAAACCACCCTGTTTTTGTTAAAAATATACCGGTGAGGAAAATAGTGAGTGTACCCACTACAATGATGAGGTTTGTATTTAAAGTACTGCGAAGCGATGCATACTGATCTGGAATAAGAGCAGGAAAAGTAAGCCACATAATTACCAGCACCCCAGTAATTGTTGCTATAATTGCTTCATGGTTACGCGTTTGCCTGCTGATGATGCCCAACAGGAATAAACCCAGCATACCAGCCGCGAATATGCCCGATAGTTGCCACCACACATCCAGGATACTTTTAACACCTATCATAGCTATACCTGCTCCCATACCTGCCAGCCCGAAAACAACAGTACCGATATGTAAAATATTAAGCGTTTGCTTATCATTTAGCTGTGTTTTAAAATATCTCTTATAGATATCAATCGTAAAAACGGTAGCCGATGCATTCATGCCCGAGCTGATGGTGCTCATGGCTGCCGAGAGTATAGCTGCCACAATAACCCCAACCAGTCCGGCGGGGATTTTGGTTACCATAAAGTGCGGCATAATTTTATCGCCATAATCGGCAGGCGTTAATTTGGCCATCACACTGTTTACCTGGCTTGCAGAAGCCGTGGCAGGCAGGCGTTCAATGGCCGCCTGGTGTTTAATGCTCAAAATAAGATCGGGGTGCTGACTGTAGTAAGCATATAAACAGGAACCTATTACAAAAAACAGGAACGATGCAGGTACATATATCGCCACACACAGCCAAACCGACTTTGCAGCCTGCCTGGTTGATTTTGCTGCATGGTAACGCTGTATGTAGT
>NZ_JBFUKF010000635.1:0-2012 GCF_056400985.1 Mucilaginibacter sp. P4_G9
CAGTAAGGATTTACCAAATATACAAATCACTGTTCAGCTAAAGGACGCTTCAGTAGAAGATGCAGTGAAGGCAAGTTTAAAGGACCTACCTCTAACGTATAAGTTCGTCAAAAATAATATTGTCATAACCAGGAAGGAGATTTTGCAAGATAATCAACCGAAAACGAGTGTTTTAATAAAAATAGATATTTCGGGAAAGGTTGTAGATTCATTAGGCAGACCGTTGAGTGGTGCGACAGTTACCAATAAAAATGCTAATACTCATACGGGAGCCAACGCCAATGGCGAATTTGCAATAACGGCGAACGAGGGGGATAAAATAGAGATTGCATTTGTCGGATATCAGTCTTATGTATTCACTGCAAAGGCTAAAGAGCCATTTGTTGCCATCACCCTGCACGAAATTTTGGGTAAGCTTAGCGAGGTTGTAGTTGTTGGCTATGGTACTCAGAAGAAGTCTGATGTAACTGGTTCCTTATCCAGCCTGTCATCCAAAGATTTTAAAGATCAGCCGGTTACCCGTATTGACCAGGCCTTACAGGGCAGGGTTGCAGGTGTGCAGGTGGTTAGCAATTCCGGCGCACCCGGCGGTGATGTTAAAATCAGGGTGCGGGGTTCCAATTCTATACTTGGGGATAACAATCCGCTTTACGTTATTGATGGTTTTATAGGTGGCGATTTCAATAGCCTGAATCCTGATGACGTCGCTAATATTGAAGTTTTGAAAGACGCGTCAAGCACAGCAATATACGGTAGCAGGGGAGCAAACGGCGTTGTTTTGATAACCACCAAAAAAGGAAATTCGCAAAAACAGGAAATAACCCTTACACCTGTTTTTTATTCATCAAAGGTTATCAAGAAAATGGATCTGCTAAACGCAGCTGACTTTGCTACAACGGTAAATGCCCGCAATGCGGCTCTTGGTATATCACCTTTTTTTACCCCGGCACAAATAGATAATTTCAAAACCACTGGCGGAACTAATTGGCAGGATTTGGTTTTCAGGAATGCGCCCGGGCAGGAATATAAGTTAGGCTATTCGGGCGGCAATGCAAAAACACAATTCTTTATTTCGGGCGATTATCTTAACCAGGATGGTATTGTTATTAATTCAAACTTTAAGCGGTATGCCCTCAGATCTAACATTAATACACAGTTTTCGGATAAACTAACAACACGGCTCAATATCTCGGCCATACGAAGAGAAACACTGAATACAGGAAATCAGGGTACCGGTGGCTCTGTTAACCAGGCCCTGGCATGGGCACCCACTACACCGGTAAGGACGGCTGCCGGAACATATACTATCGTAGATCCGCTGGGTTCCATTCGTAGTAACCCCGTTGCTTTGGCAACTGATGCTGAAAATATTGTCGACAACTCCAATATAACCTTAAATGGAGGTGCAAATTACCACTTCTTTAAGGACCTTTCGTTGGACGTAAGCTTTGGTGTAGATTATCAGAATATTCAAGGCAAAAACTATTCCGGGCCAACTATTACCAATAATGTTCCAAACGCCAGCCGCACATCTACAGAATTGTTCAATTTGCAAAACACCAATACGTTAAACTATTCGCATCTGTTCAACAATGTGCACAGCTTAAACGTAACCGCGGTATTTGAGCAGCAGAAATATACTTCAACAGGGTTTAGCGCTAATGCTAATAACCTTACGTTTGCTAACCTGGGCTATGATAACCTTGCCTTATCCACTACGCAGTCGGCCGGTTCTGCATACTCAGGGTCGGCTTTAATATCTTATTTGGGCCGGGTAAACTATGCCTTTAAAGACAAATATTTGCTGACCGTTTCAGTCAGGAGAGACGGGTCTTCAAAGTTTCAACCAACCAACCAGGAAAGTACCTTCCCATCAGTTGCTTTAGGCTGGAAACTTTCTGAAGAACCATTCATTAAAAAACTCAACCTTTTTGATACATTCAAAATCAGGGGCAGCTGGGGCTTAACCGGAAGCCAGGCTATTAATCCATATGCCACGCTTTCAACTTACC
>NZ_JBFUKF010000636.1:0-2011 GCF_056400985.1 Mucilaginibacter sp. P4_G9
ATTTGATCTTTATTCACCCCTATAAATCCGGCATTTATATAAGAATGCAGTTTATTTTTAACCGGAAAACCCATAGCATCGGCAACAGGCATCCATTGAAGCCTTTTCGGATGTGTAGGTGGCATATCATTTCGAACAATTTCATGTACCAAAGCAACTCCATATGAAACCCATCGTTCATAAAATCCCCAATCACATTTATTTACAATATCCGGATCGAAATAAAATATTGAAGAAATATTACGCTGATCAACGCAATTCTCCCATACTTCTAATAAATAAGCGGCTTTGTAATTGGTAAAATGGTTATCAGTCACTACCGGCAAAAAATTAATGTTTAAGTTGGGTGCAGGCTGTAAGCATTTAGCTCCTACCCAATTGATTGAAGAGTCATCCTTTGCGGCTGAAGCCCAAAAAGGAATTTCTCCTCTATAACCTACATAGAAATCACCTTTAAATCCATGTTTATGCAATGAATTTATTAAACCTGCTACTCCATAATGATAATGACCCTCATATAAGGTACATACAATACTCTTCATTAATTAATTAATTTATATAGTAATTAATATTGCTTATTAACCCTAAGTGAATCAACACATTTAATAATAATGCTTTTCGATTCAAATTCCCATTTGGCAATAATGTCATTGTCGCCAATAATACCTGAAGGAAGTTTGTCTTTTCCTTGTGCTAAATCTATAGTACTTAAATATTCGCCGGGTTTTAAACCAAGTTCATTCAGCATCAATTCATTTTTTGTTGCATATGCAACCGGTTGCATTCTTGCGCCAGTTTTAAGCCCAAAAATTGTTGTATGAAAACGCGTACTAATAATTCTTTCACCTGTTGAAAGGTTTTTTATCATTTTTACGGGGTCGGCATGATAAGCAGGAAATTTAACGGGTAAACCATTTAGGATAACTTTACAATACTCGCCATCTGCAGAAGTGAAAGGAGCAGATTCAACCGCGTATCCCTCTTTTAATGCCTGCTCAACCGTACTTCTGATAGCTGTTGAATAATTTTTGTGCATTAAATCAAAATCCTTGTATAACTCGGGTCGTTCGTCTTTATAATTAGCACTTGGCTCTACTTTGCCATCTTTAAAAATACCATAAAGGGGTAATACGTTAACAAACACCTTCTTTTGCTTGCTTTTTTTTATTTTTCGCTCAGCCGAGCAAAAGTCACTTAATAAAGAATACGCGATATCTGGATGATGGTATATATCCGGCCTTCCCGAAATATTTCTCATTCTTTCCGCCTGCTTCTCGCTTCGGCAACTTACAAAAGCAGCCTCCCTTATCATCAATAAAATATCATCGGGATATTTGCTTTCATTAAAATCTACACCTAAAAATCCCAGACCGGCAAAATTTCCTTTATAGCGGGAATATACTTTCATCAGAGAGTCAACGTACCCCACTGCTCCGCCTCCAACTATAGCCAGGGGTACCTTTGGCCATTTATCTAAGTTGTATATAGTTTGTAATCCATTTGAAATTCCTTTCTCATTTAAAACATTACTTACAGCCATACCCAAAGCCATATCGCCTAAATTTCCACCATGGTAGCCGCCAATTATTGCAACTTTAGGTAATACTACCTTTTGCTTAAAATATCTCCATAAATGGGCAATCTGAACTTTAGTTAAAATCATTGATATTTGTTAATGTATATATTATAAAATTGATAATTATAATTTTGCTTTATTAAAAACATGCTTACGCAAAATAGATTTTGCGCTTTTCTTTAAATTATTATATTTGTTAATTAAAAAGTTACCTCTATCTTTTAATTTATCAAAATCTTCATAATCCGCAACAAAAGCAGGAAAATGTTCATTTAAAACACCCTTCATTTCTTTTCGGATTGCAGGAAAATGTTTAGGGTTCCATGTTAACCCATCGCAATTACAAATTGCCAAAAACATGTTTAAATGTTTAGTATTTACGTTATGTTTACAAAACGCTAAAACAAAAAACTTCCAATCGGATGAATATTTAAG
>NZ_JBFUKF010000637.1:0-1987 GCF_056400985.1 Mucilaginibacter sp. P4_G9
GCGAGATACCATGGCCACGCCAATAGCTGCGCCAACCAGCAACAATACCTGGTGCAGGTATTCTTCATATTGAAGACTACTGCGTTTCTCAATAACACGATCAACAATACGGCCGGTTATCCATGGATCAAGCAATGAAAATCCAATATTCATGGCAGCAAGAAAAAGCGCCATAACCACTATCCAGCGGTGTTTTTTCAAATAAGAAAGTAATATATTCATGTTTCAGCAGTAAAAATAAAAAAAGGGAATGGCTAAGTAGCTCATTCCCTTTTAATTTGACATAAGGTTAATATTAAACCGTCATGATATCTTTTTCTTTAGCATCTGAAAGCTGATCAACCTTGATAATATAGGCGTCGGTCAGTTTTTGAATTTCGGCCTCGCCTACTTTTATTTCATCTTCAGATACACCTTCGGTTTTTAATTTCTTAATCTTTTCGTTGGCATCTTTGCGGATGTTACGAACAGCTATTTTACCGGTTTCGGCTTCGGCCTTTGCTTTTTTAACCAGGTCGCGGCGGCGTTCTTCAGTTAAAGGCGGAACGTTTATACGGATAATAATACCATCATTTTGGGGGTTAATACCAAGATTGGCTTCTTTAATGGCTTTTTCGATAAGCGGTAGTAATGATTTCTCCCAGGGCTGTACTATAATAGTGCGTGCATCAGGAGTATTTACACTGCCTACCTGGCTTAATGGAGTTGGTGAACCGTAATAGTCAACCATCACATCATCAAGCATAGATGGATTGGCTTTACCGGCACGTATTTTATTTAATTCGCTATCGGCATGATCAATGGCCTTATCCATGGATGCCTTTGCTTCAGTTACTTGTTTTTTAATGAGTTCGCTCATCGGTTTAAATTTTTCACAAAAATAATAAAATCTATCATTTTACCGCCACCGGATATGGTTAATCGGTAAGTCCCGGTAAAGGTTTGTCAATTAACGCACTTATTGCTGCTATGTTTTTAATAACAAATGTTAAATTACTTTTTTAATGCTGATTTTATGTTTATCCTCAAAAGTCCTTATTCAAAACTTTTTCCAGCTCTGCAAAGCTGATATTCATTTTTACACGCCCCTGTTTGGCATATGATATTTCGCCTGTTTCTTCGGATATGATAATGGCTGTTGCCTCGTTGGCCTCTGTTACACCGATTCCTGCACGGTGGCGCAGTCCAAACTGTGCCGGCAGATCGGTTTTTTCGGTAAGCGGCAAAATGCAGCTTGCAGATTTAATCTTATTCTCGGATATTACAACAGCCCCATCATGCAGTGGACTTGTTTTTTGAAAGATGCTTTCCAGCAGCCGTTTAGAGATTTTGGCTTCAACAACCTCGCAGCTGTTTTGGTAAAACTGCTCATCATAATATTTTGCAAACACAATGAGCGCCCCGGTACGGGTTTGCTTCATGCTTTTACAGGCATCAATAATTGGTTTTATGCGCGCATAATTATTTTTCTCTACTTCCTTTTTGCCAAAGAAATACTGCCACCAGGCCTTATTGCGCTGCAGCGATGCATTTTTACCCACAAGCAGCAAAAAACGCCGTACCTCTTGCTGAAAAACCACAATAACGGCAATGATCCCTACATCAACAAATTTGCCCAGTATAGCAGTAAGCAACTTCATATGCAGCTGGTTAACTACCAGATTCATGGCAAATATCACTGCAAAACCAATAAAAATATTGGCGGCTATAGTGCCCCTGATGAGGTTATAAAGTTGGTAAATGATAAAAGCAACCAAAACCACATCCACTATATCGAAGATTGTGATCTTTGGAAAGTTGAGAAAAAAGGAATGCATTTACGAAGTTAATAAGTTTCGGGAAGTTAAGAAGCGGTTATTTATCACCCAGATACGGCCCTCCAACCACGCCCCAGCCCCATTTCGGCATCGACGCATCAATTGCCTCAGTTGTTTCATCCATTTTTGAATTAATTACAGCAATACGGGTACCCCACTCCAGGTATGCC
>NZ_JBFUKF010000638.1:0-1982 GCF_056400985.1 Mucilaginibacter sp. P4_G9
GGTGGCTACAGGGCTTATTTTATCAAATATTACTATTCATAGTTTTAACCTTGCCGACCGGTTTTTGAGTAGCTTTAATGTGGATGCAGATGCATCCACAATTGAGCGATTTGGTGTTACCGATGCGTTGAGTAAGTTAATAATAGACAAAAGTAAAATTTTGGGAGTAGGAATTTATGATTATGGATATTACATAAAGCCTTATTTGCCTTATTATATGAATTCTATATACTATGCGAAAGGGCAGGCTCCGCCATCATTTAATTTTATTTTACAATTAGTAGCCGAATTAGGCCCCTTATTATTTATAGGAATGATTGCCAGTATTATATTTGTGCTTAAAAAAGCAGATCGGTTTGTGAAAGAATGGTTTATATTTTTAGTATTATTTGCCTTGTCCTTTCAGGTTCTAAATTTTTCAATTCCTTTTCTAATACTTTTATATCCCACAAAAAAGCGTGAAAATATTATATATAATTGATCAAACTAATTTGTTTGGTAGTGAATTACACGTTTATGATCTTGTAAGAAAACTGGGGCCTCACAATCAGATAAAAATAATCGCATTCAATGATGGCCCTTTAATCAAAGCGATTAATGACCTGAATTTAAACATTGAGATAAGTATTGTTAAATTAACTTGGTTTTCAGGATTTTTAAAATCAAAGGAGATACAGGGTATCATTAAAAAATTTTCGCCCCAAATAATTCATAGCCATCAGCCAAAAGCTATTTTTTATGGCAGTATTTTTTCAAAATTAGCACGGAAAAAACATATTGCGACTATACATTCTATACCCAATGGATTTGCACAAATTCATCACGGGTTTAAAAAAGCTGCCGTTCTTATCTTTCATACCTTTGTACAGTTTGTTGCTGAAGCATTATCAACAAAAAGCATTTTTATAACTCACCATAGTGAAAAGGAATTGGGTTTTTTTAAAGACAAATCGGTAGTGATATATAATTGGGTTTCTGATAGATTAACCCAAAATAGTGAGAGGCTAATTGTTACAAATAAGGATTTGGAGTGTAACAAAATCAGTTTTTTATCAGTGGGATCAATAGATGAAAACAAAGGGTTTAAAGAATTATTAATAATTTTCAATAAACTTAAAGGGATGTTTAAGTTTAACCTTTTAATTGCAGGTACGGGAAATATAAAAATAGAGGAGTATTTAAAATCGTATGTTGCGAGTAATTCTATGCAATGTGAAGTGGAATTTTTGGGGTATAAAACCAATTTAGAAGCCTTTTACAGCAATGCGGATTATTTTATTTTATTACCTAAAGAGGAGGCTTTTGGTTTGGTTTTTATTGAAGCTATGCAATTTGGCTTGCCAATAATATGCAGCGATTTACCCCAGCTGAGAGAAATAATACCTGCGGAAAACATATTTATTAAAAATGGGCATACCCTGGAGCAAAAAGATATTAGTAAAATTTGCGACAGAGAGTATCGGGAAAATGTAGGCCATATTAATAAATCCATCGCCCAAAAATTATTTAACATAGATATGCAGATAAAGCTTGTTTCAGATTTATATTTATCACTTGCCTAAACCAAACACATATTTATTTATAATATGATTAAATTTTATCTGATTTTAATTATAGAAGCGTTGTTCTCTCCTGTATTGTACTTAGCAGAAGCGCTAAAAAAGTTGGGCCTATTACCGGTTAATTATTATTTTAGAACAAACACAAATCGTCAGAAGGCAAATCCTAATAAACTGTTAGTATGCATACACGATTGGGCCGGTTATGATCTTATAAGGAAAAAGGGGTTTAAAAATGGTAAGGTAATTGAATGTGGTTTATCTTACCAAATTGACAGATTTGAAAATTATAAGGGGAAGAAGAGCATCGAATATTTGGTTACTATATCTGATTTTAACAAGTATCCGAAAGAGAAATATAAAGGTTTAAACGTAAAAGCTGTTTCAAATACAGGATTTGATTTCTCCGGATATGCCCACTTT
>NZ_JBFUKF010000639.1:0-1964 GCF_056400985.1 Mucilaginibacter sp. P4_G9
CTGTAAATTTGTTAGCGGTAACCAGTTAGCATTTGACAATTTTGAAATATAAGTTTAACAATTATCATTTAAACCGGGCATTTAAACTGTGTTACCAGTTTAATTTAATTAAGGATACGCCTTGTCGTGGTAATGAAATATCCATTACCAGGCTTCCATTATTATTTCTCAACCTTACGGGTTTACCCAGTGTTTGGAGTTGTCCGGCTGTTTCTAATTCAGCTATCTGGGCTGGTGTGGGCGTTTGTGGAGACCCCATTTTTTTCCATAATTCGTAGGAGTTACTGTGCTCGTTGTCAATACGGTAATGTGTTAGGGTCACTGTTTTTGCTGGTAGATGGTTAATTGATAATTTTATTGGTTCGGGCGATCCCTGTTTATCTTCATCATGATAGTTCCAGATCATTACGGATGCTGACCTGGCATCATGCGAAGCCAACACACCAATATCGGTTTGCTGCCGGATGCTGGAATCCAAAACCGTTTTCAGCGGATACATATGGTTACTTAAAGCGCTTACCCGTTGCCCCGTCATCTTGCCAAACATCCGGAACACATTGAGCACAGGTTTATCTACGCCATTTGTAGCTAAATCACGAAATCCGTAAAACCACGGCTGATTCTCAAACTCAAACGACCAGGAAACAGCACCCATAAAGTTAATACCAACTAAATCAGCCAGCAGGTACTTACGGGCAAAGGAAGCCGCAGTATAGCTGGAGTACATGGTGCCATTACGGTAAGCATTGGATGGATTGGTAGCCATACCGCAGGCAGCGCAGCCTTCGGGGTCAGATTCGCCTATAACTATCGGCACATTTTTAGTTTGCGGGTACGATGCCACAATTTTAAATCCTTCGGCAATATCACGCAACTGCGGGGCCATATTCATCCACACGTGGCCATTTGTTATTGCCGGCTGCCCTTTTGCATGAAATGATATCACTTCCAGCGGCGAACCTATTTTGCCGGTGGCATAATTGGTATCGGCTACGCAATGCTCAATAAAGGCTTTCAAAAACTTCATCCCGCTTTGGCTCGATCCTCCGGCTATTTCCGGTCCGCCTATTTTGGCGGTCGGCAAAGCTCTTTTAAGGCCATGAGCAGCATAATCATACATCTTAAAAAATTCGGGCATGGTGCCTTTCCAGTAGCCTATATTGGGCTCGTTCCATACTTCCCAGTACCAGCTTTCCACCTCTTTTTTCCCATACCTTTCAACCGAATGTTTTACCCATTGGTATATCAGCTCTTCCCATTTATTATAATCATTGGGTGGGTAGGTCCAGCCGGTATAAACATCATTATAATTGTCGCCAGGTTTCCAATAGTGCCGGTAAGGTTTCGGATGGGTTGACAGGGCCTCGGGCATAAAACCAATTTGGGCATATGGTTTAATCCCCAGTTTAATATAAGTGTCAAATATACTATCCACCAGGTGCCAGTTATAAACAGGCTTGCCGTTTGCATCTTCGGTATAAGCATTGGTCGATCCCCATTTCAGGGCCGCGGTACCATCGCCCGTAGTAAGCAGGTTATGTACCCGCAAATGAATGGGTACAGGGCTTAAGGCTGCCAGTTCGGTAAGCAGTTTCCTGCCATCCTTCATATAGGTATAATTAGGTTCATCGTGACCAAACCAGGCCCAAATTGGTTTCATTGGGGCTATAGGCTTTGATAGATCTACTGCTATATGTGTCGGTTCATTTGAAATATGCTGAGCAACAGCCCGGCTGTATAAAGCCAATATCATTAATAAAACCTTCAAACTGTTGCTCAATAGCTTCTTCATATTTAATTATTGTTTTTTGTTTATTTTATCTTTTATCCAATCATCTAACTTTATACTTATGGCATGTTCGGTTACGCAATATTCAACCGTTACCGTTGGAAGCGCTAAACGGGAAAGATCGCAATGGCCCGCAATCTTGCCCGTTTTCAGGAACATCATACTTACATAAGCC
>NZ_JBFUKF010000640.1:0-1958 GCF_056400985.1 Mucilaginibacter sp. P4_G9
GAATTAAATACTGTAGCATAACGATAAAAATTAATGTAAGTTAATATTGATCAGTAATTAGTACCCCATTCAGGGGAATGGCATTGCCAGTATGTTTTATTACCAAATCCTCCCACGCTTTAAATATTTTTTCGGGGCTATTGGTGCTTATAATATTTCTGGCCATATTACCAAGGTCATTTTTTAATGATGGATTATTATTTAAATCGTTTATAGCTGTTGCCAGGCCAGAAACTGATCCTTTTTGCACCAAGACCCCATTTACGCCATCTGTTATTATTTCTGATGGACCAAAATCACAATCCATAGCAATACATGGACATCCAAAGCTCATTGCCTCAACTAATGCATTTGGATAACCTTCATTTCTGGATGGTAAAACAAATATCTCTGCCTGGCTATAATAATCCTGCAGGTTGGATTTTGAACCTGGCAATATAACTTTTTCGCTTAATCCCATATTATGAATCTGGCAAATAAGGTTATCCCTTTCCTCTCCCTCTCCTATTATAAGCAGATCTACATCATCAATATTTGCCGTATTATACGCTGATATCAGTATATCAAATCCTTTAACGCGCGTTAACCTTCCTACTCCCAAAATAAACTTTCGATGGTGTACCTTTTTAGTTGAAATTGATTTAAAAGCGGTAACAGCATTCGTAATTCTATGTATATTGGAAAGCTTTTTAAATGCTTTATTTTCAAGCAAACAATCTTCAACCCCTTTAGCGCTCACAACAACCGCGGCAGATTTTTTGTAAAGGCTTGCGGCTAACTGTCTATGAAAATAATTGAATTGATTTACGCTACGGCTTGGCGATGTTCTTTCTGAAACAATATAGGGAGTACGTGTAAAGTAACATGCAATGCCGGTCCATATATTTGCCGAGCTAATAAACGATATAGCGCAAACTGGTTTCTCTTTCAAAAGCAACTTTACCAATTTGTAAAAAGTTTGTACTATATAATAAATCCTGTGACTAAGAAAATTTTTATTTCGTTTTACGATGTACACTACCTTTACTCCGTTATCAATTGTATAAGCCGGTGGTTGGTTATTTAAGGAAATAATTATCGGCTGAAAATTTAATTGGTTGAAATGATTAGCCAGGGATATCAATACTCTTTCGGCCCCCCCTCCCATTAATGAGGGAATAACAAAGAATAAGCTGGGTTTTTGGTGCAAAGCCGGATCTTTTTTCATAACTGTTTTTATGGCTTTTAATTAGGATAAAGCAAATATTTTACAGTTTCATATGCTTTGCGTACCTGCATGTTGCGTAGCTCAAATAGCAAATACCTTCTTACGTAAAGCAGCAGCAATTTTTTTCTTTGAAACGCCGGGTATGTAAAATGTTTAATAATCAGGTTAAAGTCACTTATCATTCTTTCCATCCTTATTTTTGTATTGATCATGCTCCATATGCCACCTTCATGGTTACGATAACAACTCATAATCTCGGGCATCACATATATTTTTTTGCCGGTATGGTGTGTTGCAAAAAGCTTAAAAATTTTATCCCCGGCATAACAATTAAAAAACCAGGGAGTTGAAAACAGATTATACAGATCTGGTATATTTCGGTATAAAACAGTTGCCGTTTTTGTTTCTTCCTGTTTGCCTGCAAGTAAATCGTGGTAGGTATGAATTAATGGTACCGGCTTCGGATTTACATAAAGCGTTCTATTATCGGCATTTATCACCCGGGTATAATGGCAGCATATAACGTAGTCGGGGTTGTTTTCTAAGAAATCTACCTGCTTTTGCAGTTTATGAGGATCAGTCCAAAAGTCATCCCCTTCACAAAGAGCTATATATTTACCCTTACATAATTTGCTGCAATTAATTAAATTATGATGGATCCCCATATTTTGAGGGGATGAAACAATTTTTATTTTGCCAGGATATTTATTTGAAAACAGCCTGACAATTTTGAGTGTATTATCACCGGAGC
>NZ_JBFUKF010000641.1:0-1947 GCF_056400985.1 Mucilaginibacter sp. P4_G9
GGGTTATACTGCCATAAAACCCTATTTAAGGATTACTCCGCAACCAAATAAATAATTTTATTTGGTTTATTAATTATTTTATATATTTGAAAAAGATAGGGTTATCTATTCCGTCTGAACATTAAAACCATTTTATTTTCAGTTTGGCTTTAGTTTTTAATCTATATAACAAAAATTTTTAATACTAATTATAATTATGAAAACTGGAAAAGTAAAATGGTTTAACACACAAAAAGGTTATGGCTTTATTGTTACCGATGATGGTAAAGATCTTTTTGTACACTTTAAGGATGTACAGGGCGGCGTAAATGCCATTAAAGATAATGATAGCGTTACTTACGAAGTGGAAGAAGGCCGAAAAGGATTACAGGCAGTAAATGTTAAAAAAGCATAATTAACCAAAGTCTTCACAACAGACCTCTGCAACCACAGAGGTTTTTTTTGTGCTATTTTTTTTGATTATATATAATTCTGCTACTTTAGCCAATCAACTATATAACTATGACTAATGTTACCGCTTCTACTAATATTACGGCTTCCAAAGCTACAAGGAATATGATATTCCTGGTTCTTGTGGCTTCCCTTGGCTATTTTGTTGACATCTATGATCTTTTAGTTTTTTCGATAGTACGTAAAGCCAGCTTGCTGGATATTGGCGTTTCTGCGGCAGATGTATTACCTAAGGGCGTGTTTATCATTAACGTACAGATGTTTGGCCTTTTATTGGGGGGCATTTTGTGGGGTGTAATTGGCGATAAGCTGGGCCGTATTAAAGTGCTGTTTGGTTCCATTCTGTTATATTCGGTAGCCAATTTTGCCAATGCTTACGTGCACGATGTAAATACCTATGCATTGGTTAGGTTTATTGCAGGTATTGGCCTTGCCGGCGAACTTGGCGCGGGCATTACCCTGGTAAGCGAAACATTGAGTAAAGAAAAACGCGGATACGGAACAATGATTGTTGCGGTAATTGGTTTATTTGGCGCGGCTGCAGCTGTAATGGTTGCTAAACATGGCTGGCAAAATGCCTATAAAGTAGGTGGGGGGCTTGGCATACTTTTGTTACTGTTAAGGATAGGAACTTTTGAATCGGGTATGTTTAAAAACATTGAGCAAAGCGAGGTTTCAAAAGGAAACTTCTTTATGTTATTTAGCAGTTGGGATAAGTTTAAAAAATACATTTATTGTATCCTTATCGGGGCGCCATTATGGTATGTGGTAGGCGTATTGGTTACCTTATCGCCTGAGTTTGGCAAAGCCCTGGGAGCAAAAGAAGCCTTAAGCGCTGCCGATGGGGTTTTATACACATACATTGGCATAGCTATTGGTGATATTTTTGCCGGGCTGCTTGCCCAGATTACCAAATCAAGAAAACTTACCATGGCGGTATTTTTATTGTTATCGGTGGTAAGCGTTATATTTTATTTAAGCTCAAAAGATTTAACCAATGCCCGATTTGTGTGGCTCTGCTTTTTCATGGGCTGTTCTGTTGGCTACTGGGCAACATTTGTTACCATTGCAGCCGAGCAATTTGGCACCAACATTCGTTCAACAGTTACCACTACAGTTCCAAACTTTGTAAGGGGATCTTTAATTCCAATTAATATGGCTTTTGCAGCTTTTGTAAAAAGCTATGGTATGGTAACAAGCGGTTATATCATGATGGGCATACTTACACTCATTGCATTATTTTCGTTAAGCCAGCTAAAGGAAACCTTTGGTAAAGACCTGGATTATGTGGAGATAAGTTAATTTGAAGATTTGGTAATTATTGACGCTATTTACATTTTCAAATTGCCAAATCTTCAAATTCTCAAATTAAATTACATTTGCATTAATGATAAGCAAAGAACAAATAGCCGCTGATTACAAACAGATACAGGATGAGATATGTGCGGCGCTTGAACTAACCGACGGACAGGCCAAGTTTGAAGAAGAGAACTGGGA
>NZ_JBFUKF010000642.1:0-1935 GCF_056400985.1 Mucilaginibacter sp. P4_G9
GTTTCGAACTGATATCATATACTACCCGGTTAATTCCTTTTACGTTATTAATGATCTCGTTACTGATCTTGGCCAGCAAATCGTAAGGTAAATGGCACCAATCGGCTGTCATTCCATCCAACGATTCTACAGCACGCAGGCAAATTACGTTCTCGTAAGTGCGCTCATCGCCCATTACCCCTACCGACTGAACCGGCAAAAATATTGCGCCGGCCTGCCAAACCTTATCATAAACACCGTATGACCGCAAATTGTTGATATAAATCGCATCGGCCTCCTGTAATATAGCAACTTTTTGCGGAGTTACATCACCTAAGATCCTGATTGCCAACCCCGGACCAGGAAAAGGGTGCCTGCCTAAAATATTAGGATCGATACCTAATGCCTTGCCAACACGCCTTACTTCGTCTTTAAACAGGGTATTTAAAGGTTCAACAACCTTTAGTTTCATAAAATCGGGCAGTCCGCCAACGTTATGGTGCGATTTGATGGTAGCCGATGGCCCCTTAACAGAAACCGACTCAATAATATCCGGGTAAATAGTACCCTGGCCAAGCCATTTTACATCTTTAACCTCGTGCGCGGCATCATCAAATACCTCAATAAACACCCGGCCAATAGCCTTCCGTTTCTTTTCGGGGTCGCTTAAGCCGGCCAGTGCATCGTAAAAACGACTTTTGGCATCAATTCCTTTTATATTAAGGCCCATGTGCTTGTAGGAGTCGAGCACCTGCTCGTACTCGTCCTTGCGTAAAAGACCATTATCAACAAATATGCAATGCAGGTTTGTACCAATGGCATGGTGCAGCAATACCGCCGCAACCGACGAATCAACACCGCCCGATAACCCCAACACTACCTTATCATCACCTAACTTCTCTTTTAAAGCGGCAATGGTAGTTTCAATGAACGAATCTGGTGTCCAATCCTGGTGACAGCCGCAGATATCAACCAAAAAGTTTTCCAGCAGCTGCCTGCCGTCGATACTATGTGTTACTTCGGGGTGAAACTGGATGCCGTACGTTTGGGTGCCGGTTACCTGGTAAGCCGCAACTTTTACGGTATCGGTACTGGCAATAATTTCAAAATTATCGCCGATACTGTCAATAGTATCGCCATGCGACATCCAAACCTGCGAGCTTTCGGGTATATTTTTAAACAGCGGGTTTTCCCTGTTAATATATTCAAGATTGGCTCTGCCATACTCCCGGGTGCTTGATGGCAGCACCTCGCCGCCATGAAAATGCGCCACATACTGTGCCCCGTAACAAACCCCTAATATAGGCCGGGTGGTGTGAAACTGCTCGAAATCAAAATGAGGAGCATCCTCCTGCCTTACAGAATAAGGACTGCCGGAAAGGATGATACCTTTTACAGTGCTGTCAATTTCGGGATAATGATTAAAGGGGTGGATCTCACAGTAAATATTGAGCTCCCTGACGCGGCGCGCTATAAGTTGGGTGAATTGCGAGCCAAAGTCAAGAATGAGGATTTTTTCTTGCATGGGCAAAGATAAAAATTAGATGTGAGATGTGAGATATGAGATTTGAGATTTTGGATGGGATGTTTTGATTGGGGAGTTTGCCTGAACCAGAAACCACAAGTCACCGTCATTGCGAGGTACGAAGATAACCGACCGCAGGGAGCTCATTAATACCTATAAAAATAAAAACACAACATTAATAATCCCAAACTGTACAGAGCGGCTTCAAAAGGCTGGATTTTTCGTGTTAACATAACACCTCAACCACCGTCATTGCGAGGCACGAAGCAATCCCAAACTGTACAGAGCCGCTATTTGGGTGCTAACTTTACTTTGTGGTAACCAATAACATCGTCCCGCTCATGGCCGCGGGGGGGCCTAGTCCTTTTTGTCTTGAAACAAAAAGAACCAAAAGACCGAGCATAGCGAGATAATGAGCACCAATAAAAACA
>NZ_JBFUKF010000643.1:0-1924 GCF_056400985.1 Mucilaginibacter sp. P4_G9
CCGCTGTATAATCTACAGAGCAGCAAAAAAAATGATTTTAATGATTACATCTGGGATCTTCTAACAGAAGATATAAACCCAAAATTGATTAAGACATTAGACATAAACAGGCAAATCGAAGAGTTAATATTTATTGCAGATGATTTGAGTAAAATATGGATTCAGGAGTCAATCTCTGACCGTAATGACTTAGACTTTGAGATTTTTGATAAGTTGATGACCGTATTGAATGCTCAATCAGATATAAAAATAGACGACGATATAAAGATCACTTTTCTTCAACAAACGGCGGAAAACAACAAAACCATAGAACTGCCTAAAGCTGAAAACACCATCATTTTGTTTAAATACATCAGTGATGCGATTTATAGATATTATGCCGATACCGCAAAAACATTCGGACTGAAATGGTATCTTTTTAATGGCTATAAGGAACCGCGCACACTTATATTAATGAATGCCAAACTTAACAGTTTAAAAAACAATACGAAAATTGACGAAGACACTTTAACTGCAAGATATATTATGTACCTATTACCCTATTTAAGATTACTACCCCAGTTTCCTCCCCATAAAGGCAAGCGATTAACAATCATCACTGGTTCTCAAGCTAAGTTTATCGACAAATTCTTTACATTATTTGGGCTTTATAAACACTCAATTAAAATTAATCTTCAACAAAAGGAAACTTTCAAATCCCCAAAACAATTGCGACGTCTTTTGGACCGTTACTTAAAAAATTCCGGTAAAAGTCTTGAATGATTTCGTCCGAGTATTTAAAAAGTTTTATTTAAAACTTTGGTCCAATTACACAATCTTACTAAGTGAGGAACAGTAATTTTGTGTCTACAAAGCAGAAGATGAGGCCTCGTTCGATGTTTTAAACTATTTAAAAAAAATTAAAACTTATGAACAAGTTGTATGATGAGCTAGTTAGCTCAAAAATTTCTACAGACCAAACAGACTTTGTCTTTTTTAATGACAATAGCCCAGAGGGCTATACAAGTCAAGCTGATTTTATAGCAAGCTTGCGTAAACAAAAGGCGGGAAAGGCTTTTAGAGTTGATAATCTTAAAAAGATGTTCGACAATATGTCTCTTAACCGAAGGTTATCAGCTGAACCATCGCCCTCATTCGATGAAGGTCAACAGGTCATTTGGGTAAGGTTTACTTATGGCAAAATACGCGAGAATCTTCAAATTTTGAACGAATGCGGTCTACACCAATTCGTTCTAGATTACGCAAATGGTAAAGTTAAAAACGTACCAACCTTACAAATGCTTCTTAACAGTATAAAAGAAGCTTAAACGATCCCATAGGGTGGCACTTCTGCCACCCTATTTTAACTTCACTTTAATTAGAATCTTAAAGCCCAAAACGAGCTATGGGTTTACTATGCTCGAAATTATGAATAAAAACGCTTGGAAATTCCCCAAAATTAGTGACGGTCAATACCTTAAAGATATTATAGATTGCATACCGTCAAATATCATATTATTTAAAATTCTCACAGGTATTGGTGCCACTACCCTTGAAATAGAATACTTGTTACGGAACAGTATTATCATTGAGCCGAACCTGCCGGTCATCAGGGGTAAGTGTAAAAAGTATAATATACATGGCAGAAAAAAGGTAATCCTTGGTGTTTATGAAAACATCACCGTAGACCATATAATTGATTATTTACAATCCGGAGTTAAGGCGATAAAAATCTTAACTACGCCAGAATCATTTTTCAAAGTTCAACAAGCCTTCAATGAGTTAGGTATTGACATGTACGCGCATAGCTTCCTACTATTTGATGAATGTGAACGCGTCACTCAAGATGTCGGATACAGAGGTAAAATCACCTTGCCTATCGAGTTTTTCTTTAGGTTTAAAAACAAGGCCTTTATTTCAGCAACGCCAACAATACCATCCGATC
>NZ_JBFUKF010000644.1:0-1924 GCF_056400985.1 Mucilaginibacter sp. P4_G9
GCTGCTATTGCTTTAAAATCGCCATTGCCATTATTTGACTGGTTATAATTAGCATAATACGATGCCAGGTTTGAATCCGGAATATTTTTCCAGTTCACATCCAGCGAAAATTCTTTCAATCGTTTTGAAAAAGTTTCCTGGTGACCGATATAAAAGTTTGAATTTTTATCAGACAGCGGTCCAAATGGAGTAAATGGCTTTTTGGCATTCAACGTTCCAAAATCATTTTCAAGGTTGAGCGAAGAAATGCCGGTTACATTAACTTCGATTGTTGAATCAACAAGTTCGGCATTAATAAGATTACGGTACCCAAAATAATATTTATCGGTATTAACAAGCACCTGCAGTATTGGATGAATTGTATCAAAATTGCTGCCATGCGTTGCCTTATTATAGGCAATTACAGCGGGTTCGTCTTTACTTACATTAAAAGTAAATTTAACACTGAACAATTGATTATCTGCCGAAGTTATTGTAGCCGATGAAAGCTTAGGCCCTATCCATCCTTTTTCGCCCGTTATACTTATGTTAAAAAGATCGGCTGTTAACACGGCGTTTTTGGCAGAAGCATCCAGGTTTCTTACAGTTAGCGTTACCGAAATATTACGGTTACCCTCTTTCATCATTAAAATATCACTTGCCAGGCAAAACCCAACCTGTGCAAGCGGAAGATCCGGACTTCCAAAACCATTCCATTTAGGGTTTGATGGATCCAAAACCGCGCCAAGGCCATCTTTTGAATTGGCTATAGGTGCATGATGTAAGTAATTTTTATTTACCGGGTTTACATAAAGTGACTTTAACTGCGCCACTTTTGATTCATTAACTACAATATCATGTGTTAAGATATAGTTAAGATCTTTTTTAGTTGCATCCTTGCCCGCCAATAAGGCTGTGTTTGTTGTAAGCAAGGTATCTTCAGTATTTTTTTTGAGCTCAAAAATAACATGCGCCTTATCCGGCACGGGTGCGTTTTTACCCAGCTTTAAAACCTCCTGGTAATAAAAATCAAGATGGCGCCTGGTGAGTGTATTCATTAGCGCTTTGGGCTGCTCCATCAGCTCAAAAAAGCTATCCAACAAAGCAATATGAGGAGGCAGGGAAGCATTTGCCGCCAGGTCATTCAATTCGTCAATACTTTTATCAAAAAAATTATCCCAGGTACCATTTTCAATCAGCTTTTGGTTAGCGGGATTCAGATCGTAAAACTTGATCAGCTTTGCTACTTTTTGAACGTATTTATACAGATCCTCCTTACTTCGCTGATCAACCGGCACACGGGCAGGATCCAGCAATTGGGGCATACGCTGTTGCTGAGTTTGCCCATCGCGTTTCAGAATCACTTTGTAGTCAATGGCTTTAGTACTCATGCCGATTTGTTATTAGCCTCGTTTAAATAAAACGGATATACCAGGTTGAACCGGGTATTTGTATTGATCACTTCGTAATCAACCAGTATATCAATTCTCCCTTCTGATAAAAAATCATCCAGCAACTCAATCGTTAGTAGTTTTATCCTGGGTTCAAAAATCAATACCGCGTTTTTTACAGTTACTTTGATAGCAGTTTCTGTCGACGCATTCATGGCTTCAAACACATAGTCATCCAGGTTGCAGCCATATAAAGGTTGAAGGAAACGTTCGCCTATGGTGGTTGAAAGCAATATTTCTAAACTTTTATTAATGTCCGCCTCATCGGCAGTCATTAACACCTGGCTGGTTATTTTTGAAAAAGTTGGAGGAAAACTCCATCCCCTACCTAAAAATGACTGTTCAGAAATATTGTTAAGCTTATCCATTTTCAAGAGATTTTATTACAGGTCAGGAAATTTCAACGGTGCCATCGTAAAGCGTTCCGTCGTTGAAAGTTGTTTTAACTTTAAAAGCCTCGGGGTGTGCCTTAAGGTGATTGATCACACCTTCGG
>NZ_JBFUKF010000645.1:0-1921 GCF_056400985.1 Mucilaginibacter sp. P4_G9
GTAGTTGGGCAAAAATCTACTAATCCTTGTGCGGCCCTTGATTCTGCTTTGGCTAAACATAAATGGGTGCCAAGCATTCCGCATGCCGAAGTGCTTAAATTGATGCGGGAACATGATATATTAGTTTTTCCTTCACTTTTCGAGGGCTTTGGACTTGTTATTACAGAAGCGATGTCACAGGGAACCCCGGTTATTACAACAGAACGTACAGCAGGTCCTGACCTTATAAAAGACAATGAAAATGGTTGGATAGTAAATGCGGGATCAACAGAGCAACTTAAGTTAGCCATAGAATATGTGCTTAATCACCCGGAAAAAATAGCCGAGGCAGGGTATAATGCTATGGAAACGGCAAAACTTAGGCCCTGGAGTTTTTATAGTGCCGAACTCGCTAAAGCCGTTCGTGAGTTATTTTAAACTATTAAACGTGAATACATTTATATAACGTTTAAATTGTAATTTGCAATGACTGGTTGAGTTGATAATTCGATAGTCTTTATGAAATAAATGGAAGAAAAATTAGAGTTGAAAAGCAGAACGAGATTTACAAAATCCAAAAGTACGAAGCCTTCTCTTAAAAGGGGGGAGAAACAAGCGTATGATCCTAATGCAGATCTTAAAAAGGGTATTTGGTTATATTTTTTCCTTTTAGTTTTTGAGGGCGCATTAAGAAAATGGATTTTACCCGGGTTGGCAACACCACTGTTACTTGTACGAGATCCGGTTGCATTATGGATCATTTTAACAGCATATAGCCGGGGACTGGTTGTTTCAAATCTATTTTTAACAGGCACCATCTCAATTGGTATAATTGGAATATTTACTTCTGTTTTATTTGGCCACGGTAACTTGATGGTTGCACTTTATGGTGCCCGTGCTTTCGTGTTGCATTTTCCTTTAATATTTGTTATTGGTCGTATTTTTAATCGCGAGGATGTATTGAAATTGGGTAAAGTAGTAATTTGGTTTGCCACACCGATGGCATTATTAATAGCAATGCAATTTTATAGTCCCCAATCTGCATGGGTTAATAAAACAATAGGTGGGGAGACCGGCGCGGGATTTACCGGGGCATTGGGCTTTTTCAGGCCGACAGGAACTTTTTCATTTACCAATGGCAATACACTTTTTTTTAGCTTGGTGGCTTGTTTTGTACTTTATTTTTGGCTCAATCCTAAAAGTGTCAATAAATTGATTTTAATTGGAGCTACAGGAGGCTTGCTGATGTCAATTCCGCTTTCAATAAGTCGAGGTTTATTTTTCGGTATTGGAGTAACTGTAATATTTGTAGTTTTCGCTGCGTCTCGCAAACCCAAATATCTCGCGAAAATGCTGCTGGCTGGTGTTGGGATATGCGTTTTACTTCTTTTGGTGAGCCAATTCGGATTTTTTAAAACAGCCTTAAATGCTTTTCTTGTTCGCTTTAATACTGCAGATGAATCCGAAGGTGGGGTCCAAGGCGTTTTATTGGATAGATATTTGGGAGGTTTACTTAACGCCTTTAGTTTTTCGTCTGCAACACCTTTTTTTGGATATGGTTTAGGTATGTTTAGTAATGTAGGCAGTAAGTTACTATCAGGCAGAACGGTTGGAGGAATTGCCGAGGGTGAATGGGGGAGAATGATCAGGGAGTCGGGGCCTCTTTTTGGGCTTTTATTGATATTTTTTCGATTGGGTGCTGGTATTAAAGTAACCGTAGCAGCTTACAAAAAGTTAAATAAGGGCGATTTATTACCTTGGATATTGCTGAGTTTTTGTCTGTTGCTTTTACCGCAGGGCAACTGGTCGCAGCCAACTTCGCTGGGTTTTAGCACTCTTATTGCGGGCTTAGTTTTTGCAGCAGCCAGAAACCAGGTAAAGAAACCAAGTTATCCAGTTTTAGATGAAAACATTGGTACTATTCGCAACAGGGGAATTAAGT
>NZ_JBFUKF010000646.1:0-1920 GCF_056400985.1 Mucilaginibacter sp. P4_G9
CCTTAACGTTTCATACCTGCACGTATTTTCATACTCCGAAAGGGAAAACACGCTGGCAAGTGAAATGAAAGGGGTAGTACCTGGTTCAACACGTGCCGACAGAAGTAAAATGCTGCATATTTTATCAGATAAAAAACGCCGGGCTTTTTACGAAACCCAGCTGAATAAAAACGAAGAAGTTTTGTTTGAGGGTGATATCAAGGGCGGCTATATGCATGGGTTTACCCGTAACTACGTAAAGGTAAAAGCTAAGTATGACCCAATACTGGTAAATGAATTAAAAACAGTTTACTTAACAAACATTTCACCTGATGGTGATGTCGAAATAACAGAAGGCGAAGAAATATTAATTCATTAAATATTATCTTCGCTTCAAAATATAACCTATGTTTCCTACCATAACGTCGCTTCTTCAATACCTTTTTGGCTTCAATTTACCATTACCTATACAAACCTTTGGCTTTTTTGTGGCGATAGCATTTATGGCGGCTTATTGGGCTTTCACTAAGGAGTTTAACAGGAAAGAAAAAATTGGTGTTATACATAGCTTTAAAAAGAAAGTCACGATAGGCCAGCCAGCTACCGTTAATGAGCTGATAGGCAACGGAATATTTGGCTTTATTTTAGGTTATAAAATTGTTGATGCGGTATTAAACTATCAATTGCTTTTAGATAGTCCGCAGGAATTTCTTTTATCTACGCGCGGTAACTGGATAGGCGGCATAATAGGTGCTGCTGCTTTTGCCTATTGGGCGTACTATGAAAGTGATAAACAAAAACTCCCTCAGCCCAAAACAGAAGAAGTAGCTGCACATCCCCATGAATTAATGGGTAGTATTTTACTTTGGGCCGCTGTGTTTGGTTTTGCCGGTGCTAAATTATTTAATGCACTTGAAAACTGGGGCGATTTTATGAAGGACCCGGTTGGTATGCTAATTGGGTTTAGCGGGTTAACTTTTTACGGTGGTTTAATTTGTGGTGGTGCCGCGGTACTTTATATAGCCCATAAGCATGGTATTAAACCATTAGATATGCTGGATATTGGTGGTCCGGGTATGATGTTAGCTTATGCCGTGGGGCGTGTAGGCTGCCAGATGTCTGGTGATGGCGATTGGGGTATTGTTAACCTTGCACCAAAGCCACAATGGTTAAGCTGGGCGCCAAATTGGATGTGGTCATTTAAATTTCCGCATAATGTTAATGATGAGGGTGTAGCAATGGCCAATTGCGTTGGTAAGTTTTGCCATGAATTGCAATATCCTGTATATCCTACCTCGTTTTATGAAAGTGTGATTTGTTTATTGTTATTTGCGTTTTTGTGGGGCTTACGCAATCGCATAAAAGAATCAGGTGTATTATTTGGTATCTACATGATATTGGCCGGTGTTGAACGCTTTTTTATTGAATTGATACGCGTAAACACCAAATACCATGTAGCGGGCATCAGTTTTACGCAGGCCGAAATGATTTCATTAATTATGGTGATTGGCGGCGCTGCTTTAATTATAAACGGATTAAAAAACAAAAAAACAGCTACTTTGCAGCATGGCTAATACAAAGCAGGTATATCGGCTTTTAGATAACCAGGTGTTCAGGTTTGTACTTTCGGCAGGTGCAGGTTTTTTGGTTGATGTATCTGCATTCTATCTTTTTTATCATAATTTATTGGTCCGGCATACCTATCCTATAGGCTCTGTTACGATACGCAATTCCACATTATCATTAGCTATATCATTTGCACTGGGAGTGATCGTAAACTTTTTAGTTACCCGCTATCTGGTTTTTACAGAGTCAAAACTATCGGCTTATAAACAGTTTTCCCGTTTTGCAGTAGTTGCCTGTATCGGTTTCTTTGCAAATTTAGGGGTCATTAAAATATTGATCCAGGATTTTGGCATCTATCCCCCAATAGCACGTATT
>NZ_JBFUKF010000647.1:0-1907 GCF_056400985.1 Mucilaginibacter sp. P4_G9
GTACCGGTTTTATCTTCAGGGAGAAAAAGCGCTTACGTAAGCTGCGCAAGGAGATAATAGAAGAAATGGAGATCCCGGTGGCATATTTTACGGCTTTAAAAAAGGGGGCTGATTATACTTCGCCAACCGGGAAGGTCTATAAAAACGAAGATCTTACCATTGATTCTGAAGAGCCTAAATCCTATGCTTATTGTTCAGATACGTTATATGGTGAGCAATATTTTAAACAGATAGCTAACGTTACGCTTTTATATCACGAAGCTACTTTTTTAAATGATATGCTGGATAGGGCGAATATTACTTATCATACTACCGCGCTACAGGCGGGAGATATAGCGTTAAAAACAAATGCGAAAAAATTGCTGATCGGCCATTTTTCGGCCAGGTATAAAACCTTAAATGAGTTACTGGATGAAGCAAAAAGTGTTTTCCCCGCTACCGAACTGGCAATTGAAGGAAGAACGTTTTGTATAGAATAACAGATGCAGATGTGTAGATTAACACCGTTGAGGGCTTCGTCGTTTCAAATATGCACATTTTAGATGTATGATAATTTATTAATCATTCTCAGATTAACACTTTCCGGTCAAAAAAAAGGCGGCAGTCATCAATGATTGCCGCCTTTTTTCTTTGTCTTAATTCTATCTTCCGTTTTTAATCTTTTTTTCCTCCAAAAACAGAGAAGCTTACATACCGTTTTGGATGCGCTTTTAAGTCAAGTAAAAGGTTGTTAAGACTATTGGTGGCAGCATCCATATTTTTGTATACTTTATCGTCGTTCATCAATAAGCCTAATGTTCCTTTTGTGGAGTTGATATTAGCTATGGTAGCCTGCAAATCGGCCATGGCTTTGTTTGCATTATCCAAGGTATTTTTGATGTTTGATGCGGCTATATCGTTGCTTATTTTTTCAAAATTGGTAGCCATGCCATTAACGTGTACCGTACTGGTTTTTAAATTATCAGAAACAACTTCGGCATTTGAAAGTATAACATCAATGTGTTTTGTTTGAGTGCCCACCAAATTGTCAATCTTTTTGGTAACCCCTTCTAATGTTTGCAGTGAGTTGGCAATGCTCATGAAGCTTCGGTCAACATTTTTTTGAAAGTTGGGGTTCAATATTTTGTTGATTGCTGCAAGAGATGAATCGAGTTTATTAATTAGCATTTCTGCCTTTTTTTGAATTGGCTGTAGGCTTTCAGCAAGGCTTCCCTGTATATCAGCCTTTAAAGTGTCTTTGTTCTCGGCAAGTATTTTACTGTTCCCCAATTCAAAAACGATGGCTTTACTGCCTAAAAGATCGGTACTTTCCAGCTTTGCAAGTGTGTTGTTAGGTACATCGTATTTTTCATCTATTTTAAATTCTACGATGGTACGGCCATCTGGCTGAAGCTCCATTTTCGAGATCCGGCCTATCTGGAAACCATTTACCAATACAGGTTTTGATACGCCAAGGCCTTCTACGCTGTTATAAACTGCATAAAATTTATTTGACCCCGAAAAAACATCGTTGCCTCTTAAAAAACTATATCCCAGTATCAGAATAGTAATGGAAATTACTGTAAGTGCGCCAATTTTTGTTTCGTTTGAAATTTTCATTAATAAGTAGTGTGATGTTGTTTAAATTTTTAGAAGCACTTACCGTGTACCACAGGCAATATTTGTAACTATTATAATATACATTTAACCCGTTGATTTAGCTTGACAGCTAACGGCAAACAAATGCTTTTATTATTGAGATATTTTTTCAATTTCGTTTTTATAATTTAATAATGCGCGCACAAGGGAACTAACGATTTCGTTTTGTCCATCTTCAGAATTCAGGTATGCTTCATCCTGCGGATTATTTATATAGCCTGTTTCCACTAAAACCGAGGGCATGGCAGTGTGGCATAACACATATATAC
>NZ_JBFUKF010000648.1:0-1901 GCF_056400985.1 Mucilaginibacter sp. P4_G9
GTTTGATGCTGTATTAGAGGGTATCACTTTCCGTGAAGAATCTGATGAGCAAACAGGTCACCGCGAAAAAGTAATCATCGATACCAGGGATAAAACTAAAAACCCTGTTATCCAGATAACTGATACAAAAGGTAACGTAATAAAAGGATATAACATTCCTGTAGGCGCACACATTGCCGTTGAAGAAGGCGAAAAACTGCAAACCGGGCAGGTTATTGCCAAAATCCCTCGTTCAACTGGCAAAACCCGGGATATCACCGGTGGTTTACCACGTGTAACCGAACTGTTTGAAGCACGTAACCCATCTAACCCGGCTGTAGTAACCGAGATTGATGGTGTGGTGACCTTAGGCGGTATTAAGCGTGGTAATCGCGAAATGACCATCGAATCAAAAGATGGCCAGATCAAAAAATACCTTGTTCCATTGTCAAAACACATCCTTGTACAGGATAACGACTTTGTGAAGGCAGGTATGCCTTTATCAGATGGTTCAATATCGCCTGCCGATATCCTGGCTATTAAAGGCCCGGCTGCAGTACAGGAATACCTGGTTAATGGTATACAAGAGGTTTACCGTTTACAAGGTGTGAAGATTAATGATAAACACTTCGAAGTTATTGTTCACCAGATGATGCAAAAAGTAGCTATCGAGGATGCAGGTGATACCCGTTTCCTTGAGCGCGAAGCTGTTGACAGCTGGGATTTTATGACCGAGAATGATGAAATATTTGACAAAAAGGTTGTAGTTGAGCCAGGTGATTCCACCACGCTTAAATCAGGTCAGATAGTATCATTAAGAAGGTTACGTGATGAGAACTCAATTTTAAAACGTAAAGATTTAAAATTGGTTGAAGTTCGCGATGCAATAGCTGCAACATCAAGCCCGATACTGCAGGGTATAACCAGGGCATCATTAGGTACCAAATCGTTTATCTCTGCTGCATCGTTCCAGGAAACTACCAAAGTACTGAATGAAGCTGCAATAGCAGGTAAGAAGGACTTAATGCTTGGCTTGAAAGAGAACGTTATTGTAGGTCACCTGATTCCTTCTGGTACAGGTTTACGCGAATACGAAAATATCCGTGTAGGCTCACAGGAAGAGTTTGACCGCTTAATGGCTTCGAAAGCTGAAGAAGTAGAAGCATAGTCCGCCGACTCAAAATAATAAAAGAGACCGTATCATAAATCAAAAATGATGCGGTCTCTTTATTTTATATCTAATTGACTTGTCCTGTTTTTCTTGTCAGGGGGTCTTACCCATTTTTTGTTTGAACTAAACCTATAGGCGTATAAAGGATAGTATTTATTGTACTGTGAAAAGATAAAAGAAAGAAAAATGCAGTGTTGATGTAACTCTTCAGGAAATGAACATCGCCGATTCGATAGACAGCAAGTYACATCGTAAGAGCATAAAAAATGTACTTACATTGTCGAAAAGTAAAAGCTTTGTCAAAACTATCGTTTTACACTTAAGTTTATAGGGGACAGCGTTTCGAAACCCTCCAAGAAAACGACTCAAAAGCTCGAAAAATAGATAAAAATATTAAAACAATCGCAGGCTGGCTGGTAAGGTCGATGTACCAGAAGTTAGAACCATATCTTTTTTGGTGATGGGCTTGGCACTATGTAAAGAACACAAACTTTAAAAAATTATTTGACCCCTACTATCTGTTGACTTTTTAAGGATCGGCTAGTTAATTTAGTTTGAAATCTTTTTTCAGCCAGAAGATAAAAAATATAAGCTATTAATATGGAGATGGGCACTGCGATTAATTCCATTAATATCCAGCGAACAGGTGTAGAAATGGGCAAATTTAACGTTAGTAAGTTAATTAATCCTAAAAAGGGACTATGAATAAGATAGATGCTATATGAAAATACGCCTAAGACCAAAAAAAATC
>NZ_JBFUKF010000649.1:0-1890 GCF_056400985.1 Mucilaginibacter sp. P4_G9
CAATAAAACCAACCAAAATAGCAGTAAAAAAAACGCTTCATGTAATAAAAATTGGCGGAAACGTTATAGATAACTCAGAAAACCTGTATCATTTTTTAAAGGATTTTGAAAAGTTAGACGGATTTAAAATATTGGTACATGGCGGGGGCAAAGTTGCAACCCAGGTTGCGGAAGATTTGGGCATTGAAGCACGGCTGGTTGATGGCCGCAGGATAACTGATATTGAAACGTTAAGGGTTGTAACTATGGTTTATGGCGGACTGATTAATAAAAATATAGTGGCTCAACTACAACGCTTTGGCAATAATGCTATAGGTTTAACCGGTGCCGACGGTAATTTTATACGGGCCAAAAAACGACCGGTTAAAACCATTGATTATGGTTTTGTTGGCGATATCGACGAAAACTCTATCAATCCGGATAATATCAGCCGTTTGATGGAAGCAGGCTTTACCCCTGTTTTTTGCGCGATAACGCATGATGGCGAAGGCCAGTTACTAAATACCAATGCCGATACAATAGCCTCGGCATTGGCTGTTAATTTGTCTTCATTATACGAAACTACGCTGATCTATTGTTTTGAAAAAAAGGGCGTATTGCAGGATATTGATGATGAAGATTCGTTGATAAGGGAAATTAACCCGCAACATTACGAAAAACTAAAGGAAGAACGCATTATACACAGTGGCATGCTGCCCAAACTTGACAATGCTTTTACCGCAATAGCCTGCGGTGTAAAAGCGGTTATCATTGGCAAAAGCGACGAATTGGGAAATTTAAAGAATAACAAACCATTTGGAACACGTTTAAGTAAAAACGCATGAACGCATCACAGCAAATAGCCATTTTGGGCTCTGGAAACATCGGGCTGTCATTAGCCAAAGGGTTGGTTAAAGCAGGTATTTGCAAACCCCAGCAAATTACCCTTACACGCAGAAATGTGGCAGCGCTGGCCGAATATTCGGCTTTGGGATATTATGCAACTGACAATAATTTAAAGGCCGTTAAAAAGGCCGATATTATTGTTTTGGCAGTATTGCCACAGCAGTTAAACAAATTATTGGATGAAATACGGCCTTCAATAAAGCCCGAAAAGCAACTTTTAATCTCTGTTATATCAGGAGTAAGCTGCAATGATATCCGCCAGCAGCTTGATCTTAATGTACAGGTAATACGCGCAATGCCTAATACAGCTATAGCCATAGGCCACTCGATGACATGCATTGCTACCGATAACGGTACCAATAAAAACATTAACCTGGTTAAATCACTGTTTGATACCGTGGGCGTAAGTATCCAGATCAATGAAGAATTGATGACGTCGGCTACCGCGCTTTGTGCCTGCGGTATAGCCTTTTTCCTGCGTTCTATCCGTGCGGCTTCACAAGGCGGTACCGAAATTGGTTTTCATGCGGGTGATGCCTTAAAAATGGCCGCGCAAACTGCCAAAGGTGCTGCTGATTTGCTCTTACAGCTATCATCGCACCCCGAACAGGAAATTGATAAGGTTACTTCGCCAAGTGGCTGTACCATTGCCGGCTTAAATGAGATGGAACATAACGGTTTCAGCTCGGCAATGATAAAGGGTATAAAACTATCTGCCGAGAAAGCCGGCGATCTTTATAAAAAAGATGATCATTAATTTGATAAACCAGTTATCGTTTTGATAATTGAATTATAATACTAACCAATTATAAAAACCTAATATATAATTACTTAAAAGTGCTTATACCTTTGCGGTGGCATTGGTATGACTTTGGCACACACGCTTAAAAGCGTTTTATTTTTGAAATGTTAACAGTAGAAAAAATCGGCGGTACATCCATGACCGCGTTGGGCGATGTTATTAAAAACATCATCCTGTTTGAGCGTAGCGGACAGCAATTATAC
>NZ_JBFUKF010000650.1:0-1886 GCF_056400985.1 Mucilaginibacter sp. P4_G9
GCTTCGTCGTACCTCCTCGCAATGACGGGTTTAGATTAGAGCGGAAAACGGGATTCGAACCCGCGGCCTTCAGTTTGGGAAACTGATGCTCTACCAGCTGAGCTATTTCCGCTTAAATTTGCTTTCAAACATAAAGAAAAAGTATAGCAATCAATAATTCAATAACTCATTAATTCAATAATTAATATGCCACTGATATTACCTGTAAAAGATAAAAGCCCTATCTGGGGAGAAGATTGTTTTATTGCCGATAATGCTACTATTGTTGGCGACGTTGTTATGGGCAAAAATTGCTCTGTATGGTTCAACGCGGTTATCCGGGGCGATGTGCATTATATTAAAATAGGGGATAACACAAATATCCAGGATGGGGCAGTGATACATGCTACTTATTTAAAAGCACCCACTAATATTGGTAATAATGTATCCATAGGGCATAACGCGCTTGTACATGGGTGTACTTTGCACGATAATACGCTGGTAGGTATGGGTGCCATTGTTATGGATAATGCCGTAGTAAATGAATTTGTGATTATAGCTGCCGGTGCTGTCGTATTAGAAAATACTGTTTGCGAAAGCGGATTTTTATATGCCGGCGTGCCAGCAAAAAAAATTAAGCCGTTAACAGACGAACAAATGGCGATGCTTAAGCAGCTTCCAAAAAACTACATCATGTACTCGGGTTGGTTTAAGGGGTAGCAGGTTCCTTGGGTACTGTAATAGGCTCCTCGGCTTCCCAGTTGGGTCTTAAGGTAATCTCCTTTTCATTAATCCAGATGTTTTCCGGTTGTTTTTTTAAATGTACATTTCCGCTGTCCCATTTGCCATTCCGGTTCTCATCATAAACAACGCGTATCATGTATTTTCCGGTAAAATAGTTTCTATAAACTATAGTTCTGCTTTTGGTGATAGGGTCGCTTTGCAGTATAGTTTTTTGTTCGTTTAGCAGCTCAACCACGTAGGCTTTTGATGTATCGGGCACAGTAACCTTAACGGTAAGGGTGCTGTAGTTTTCAGGTTTATCCGGTTGAAATTTCTTTGCCGCATATTTGTTCTTAGTGCCGTATATGTCTGTAAATGCACCATCGTTAAATATCAACTCATATTTGGCGTTTTGCCGCCATCTATAGTTAAGGGTAATGCGTTTACTATTCCCCGTATCTTTTTGTAAGGTATAATCGGACGTTGCCAATGCGATAGAATCTTCTTTAAGCGTAATCTGGCCATTGTTTATTGTTTCTATAGGCAGGTTACTCGTTATTACCAGGTCGTTGCCCGGTTTTAGCTTGTCGTTTGATATATTGTATTTGAAATTAAATATCCTGATATAAACTTCTTTTTTGCTCTTTAAAAGGTAGGTGGTATCAACCGGTTTGTTATTATCATAAACAGCTACCCTTATAGAATCGAAGTTCATATATTTTACAAATACTGATGCTGTATCTTTTGTCTTGCTAAATTCTACATATTTCTGATTGTTAATATCAGCCGGGTAAATAACTTTTAAGGATGGCTTTAACAAAGCCTTGTTAAAAACAAAAAGCATTTTTCCATCTACATCAAAACGCTTTTCGGCAAACCTGAATTTTTCTGGGAATTGTTTAAATAGGTTTAACTTGATATTCTGCGTATCTGATTTAAGGTTGATGGGTTTTTTAAGAAAAGCGATTAGTTCATTATCGTTATTAAAAATCTTATCCGGACTGGCCTCTTTCAGGGCATAGATGCGGTACTGGTTTTCGTGTAAATTATTAAGACTAAAATTACCCGAAGAATCTGTAGTTGTAAAAATGGAAGGTTTCTTTTTGCCAAACAGCGTATCCTGTTTTACCGGGAAAAGCATAACAGTGATATCTTTTTCTTTTTCCTGGGTAACGGTGTTGGTA
>NZ_JBFUKF010000651.1:0-1881 GCF_056400985.1 Mucilaginibacter sp. P4_G9
CAATATATCAATGTTATCAACATTTGCGTTATTCACATAAATTCATAAAATTAGCCTTGTAGTAAGTGAAGAAAACGCGTAAAATTCAAAAAAGCTTAAATTTTATCATGTAAATATTCCTATGTCGTGTGGAAATATGCCTTAAATAAAGCCTGTTTTTTTTGCGGGCAGCAATTACCTCAGAACTGTTGATAGCTGCCTATTGTTTATTTACAACAACACTCCATTCGCTGCCGCTACCTATATTATAAGTATCTGCAAAGCTTCCCTGGTTTAAAGCGAACGATAATTGCATCAAACTGTTCATGTAAGCTAAGGGTTTGCTTACAGCTACTTCGCCGAAAGTATCGCTGTATGGGGCATCACCTTCATACGTCTTTTCTCCGTTTTTATAAATTATCAGGTGTAGCTTATCCCCTACCTTGATATGAAGTTGCTTTACAAGGTCGCCGCCAATATTTGTCCATAAGTTACCATATTGAATATCGAGTATATCGATGGTTCCTTTTAGCTTTCCATTTTCCATCACTGCCTTTTGATAGGGAATTTTTACAACCTGTTTTGGTAATACCGGCCCTACCTGCTCAAATGAGATCACTCCGGCGGCCAGGCGCGCTGCTGTATAAGCGTAAACATCTCTGCCATGAAAGGTATATGATTTTTCGGACCCTTTACGACGATTAAGTACTTCGTCTATCTGCCTGATATCGGCTATACCTAAAGATTCGGCTGCAAGCGTTAAGGTACCATTATCGGGTGTTACAATAAATTGACCGCTATTGGTTTTCAGCACTACAGATTTACGGCTGGTTCCCACTCCCGGATCGACTACCGAAACAAATACCGTTCCGGCAGGCCAGTAAGCTACTGTTTGATATAATCGATAAGAGGCCTCCCATATATTATATGCCGGGATCTCATGGGTGAGGTCATACAGTTTCAAATCGGCAGATACGCCCGAGGCAACGCCTTTCATGGCTGAAACGGCTCCATCTTTAACTCCGAAATCTGATTGAAAAACTACGATTTTGTTTTGAGCATGGGTGTAAAAAGCTACGCTTATAAATAACAGTATGCTGTAAATTTTTTTATTCATGGGATGAATCTAAAAAACTTTAATATATAATCATAATATTACAAGCCGTCGTAATAACTTTTATAAAAAAACAAAAAAGACCGCCCCAAACGGGAGCGGCCTTCAAACCAAACTAACTACTTTATGAAAACAGTCTTTAATTATTTTACAGCTATTTCTCTTGATTGAAATTTAGCTTCTTCCTTTTTAGTGATGGTCAATTTTAATATTCCGTCGGTATAATCAGCTTCAATTTTTGAATGATCGGCACTTTCCGGTAAAGTAAATGATCTGCTGAACGACTTGTAGCTATATTCGCGTTTGCTGAATTTTTTACCTTCTTCAACGTTTTCAGTTTTCTTTTCGGATGAAACTGTCAATATGTTTTTATCCAGGTTAATCTTAAAATCCTCTTTCTTTAAGCCCGGCACAGCCAACTCAACATGAAACTCATTTTCTGTTTCTGCAATGTTTACAGCAGGAACACGAGCTACTAATTTTTCGCCAAGGAATGAATCGTTCAAAATCGAATCGAATACATCATTAAAGAATGGACCCCTTGCGTTATTTTTTAATCCGTTGTTAAATTTTACTAATGTCATTTTAAATATCTCCTAAGTTTTTGTTTTTGTTAACTTCGTGAAGTATTAATCAACTGTTATACCAACAGATAAAGCAGATAAAATACACGACAACTTGTCGTGATTAATAAATCCATACAGACAAATTGACATAAATGGCTGAAAAACTTACTGATTACAAATACAGAACAGACATACCTATCCGTTTTTCGGATATAGATTCCC
>NZ_JBFUKF010000652.1:0-1872 GCF_056400985.1 Mucilaginibacter sp. P4_G9
CCCTTGGCCGAGATATCGCCACTTAAAGGTTGAAGTATGGCCGCCGCCGCGCCAAATATTATAGCTATTTTAAATGATTTGGTATGAAAAGCAATGTTTCTTTTTTTATAGATCATCAGCGCGTGGATTCCGGCTACCGCGAAACCWGTTGCAGAAAATGCAGCTATGGTCATGTGCAACGATTCGGAAAACCAGGCTTCGTTAAACATGGCCTTTAATGGATCGATGTTTAAATACTTACCGTTCACATAATCAAAACCGGATGGGCTGTTCATCCAGGCATTGGCCGAAACCACCAAAATACCCGATGCTATCCCACTTATCCCAACCACCACGCCGGTAACCCAATGAAACCAGGTGTTAAGCTTGTTCCACCCGTAAAGGAAAAATCCCAGCGCAATTGCTTCAATAAAAAAGGCCGTACCCTCCAATGAAAATGGCATCCCAAATATGGGGCCTGCATGCTTCATAAACGAAGGCCACAATAAACCCAGCTCAAACGACAGCATGGTACCTGATACTGCACCTGTGGCAAAAAATATAGCTACGCCCTTACTCCAGGCTATGGTAACGTTTTTGTAAACCGGATCTTTAGTTTTTATCCATTTATAATGCGATATGGCCATAAAAACAGGCATAACCATACCAATGCAGGAGTATATAATATGAAAACCTAATGATAAGGCCATTTGCGACCTTGCTGCAATAAAATCATCCATAGTAGTGATATAAATTATGGTTGAAAGTTAAAAGCTATATGGCACAAATGTAACAGAAATGTTAATTGATATTGAATATGAATTATGGACATTTTATGGTAAAGTGTTGTATTAGTGGATAGAATTTAGTAAAAGGTTGAAGCGACTTAACAAAAAAAACGAATTGTCGGGTACGAGTAGTGAAATCCGGAGAATGAAAGGAGGGARCGACAAATCGGCGAAAGACTTACGAAGTTTCAAAAACTTCGTAAGTCTGGGATTCTACAACTTGCTATGGGTAATGATAAAATCCGGGAACGCTTAAGGGCGAATGAGGTTTTAAGAGGGCTGTCATGCTGAGCCTGTCGAAGCATAGCGGACAAAGGCCTCTCCGCGCGAGTCTTCGACAGGCTCAGACTGACAGGCCACCTATCCCTTCCCATTCCTCGCCGTCGATCCCCTGATGATCAGCTCTGGCTTAATACTGATGATCTTCGGCTTTGCCGTAGTATCGGTATTGTCCTTTTCCTGGAAGTACAGGTTGGCAACCGTATTACCCATGTAAACACTAAACTGATCGATGGTGGTAATGGACGGACTGGTGATTTCCGAAAAGCCTTCATTTGCATAGCCGCAAACGCCCAATTCAGATGGCACTTTTATTTTCATGGCATTAGCTACCTCCAAAACTCCCAGGGCCGAGAAATCTGATGTGGAGGCAAATATGGCATCAGGAGGTTGGGGGAGTGTTAATAGTTTGCGGGTTCCTTCGGCGCCCAGCTCTTTTGTCCAGGCGTTTTCAACTATCAGTTCGTCAATCACATCAATATTGTAGGCCTTTAATGCCCGCAGGTAGCCCGATTTACGTTGTTTAAAAATACTGAGGTTTTGCGGGCCTTCAAGCAATCCAATACGTTTATACCCGCTTTCTATCAGGTGCGATACGGCTTCATAAGAAGCCTGCTCATTATCATTGATCACTTTCAGCGTTTCCAGTTCCTCGGCCACGCGGTCAAACTGGATAAGCTGGATGCCATGATCTATTACATTTTGAAGGTGCTGGTAATCGTTCCCATCTGCAGATACAGATATTACTATACAATCAACATCCTGGTTTATCAACGTATTCACACACTGGATCTCTTTATCATGCAACTCGCCCGATTGGCAGATG
>NZ_JBFUKF010000653.1:0-1859 GCF_056400985.1 Mucilaginibacter sp. P4_G9
TCTGCTGCGGTTTGATAAATGACATGGAGCCAAGGTCATGGTCATACTTGGTTTTTCCGTAAAGCATTTGCCCCGATTTCAACTTTTTGAATCCAATGATGTAAAATGCTGAAGTAAATTCAAGTTCGCTGATGCTGGTGCAATTATCCCGTTCACCGTAAGCCACACTGAAAAAGGGGTGCTCAGGCGGCTTCACACCAAGAACTTCATGCAGATCGCTGATTTTTTTAAAATGCTTCATATTGTTCGTAATTATAAAAACAGGACCCGGCAAATCCGGATCCCGCTCATGTTACTTCCCTTAACCATGTGCTGCCACAGAAACATCCTGCCATGATTCCCATGTTTTCAGGCGCTCCTCGTAAGTGTATTTTACCCAGGGGTAAACAGTTTTACCCAATAGCAATCTTAATGGCGGATTTTCCGAATCCACCAGGGTAAGTAGCGCATTGGCAGTTGCTGCAGGGTTACCGGAATCTTGATCACCAGCGTGCTCATAAAAATCTTTTCTTATGCCATCGTAAACAGGTAGGGATTCACTCAATGAAAGGGAATTGGTACCGAAGAAATCTGTGGAGAAACCAGCCGGTTCCAGTATGGTTACTTTAATACCAAAACCACTTACTTCGCCAGCCAATGTTTCAGTAAGGCCTTCTACCGCGAACTTGGATGCGCTATACAATCCCATTAATGATATCGTATTCAAACCCAAAGCGCTTGAAAGTTGAATGATTTGCCCTGATTTTTGCTCACGCATGATGGGCACAACCGCTTGTATAGTCCATAATGAACCCAGTACATTCGTTTCAAACTGCGTCCTGACATCCTGTTCGTTTAACTCCTCTACAGCGCCAATGTGCCCGTAGCCTGCATTATTTATCAATACATCAATGCGGCCAAAGTGAGTTTTTGCAGTTTCAATTGCTTCAAAACTTGCTTTCTTATCAGTTACATCAAGTTTTAATACCAATAGATTTGAAGAAAATTCTTTTGTAAGTTCGATTAATGTTTCAGGGTTACGAACAGCCGCAACTACATTATCGCCACGTTGTAAAAACGCTTCTGCCCAAATCCTGCCGAATCCGCGGGATGCGCCCGTTATAAAAATTGTTTTTGCCATTATTTTATTTTTTAATATTTATAAGGACAAAGTTCGGCGAGTTAATGGCAGTTATTGTGATACAAAAGTAGGCAATAATGAAACGTTTTAACGATTAAGCTATGTTTAGGCACGCTTGCCTTTTGTGTTTAACAAAAGTGCTAAGTGTTCTATTAGTTTTTTAAACACGTGTATCAATTCCATATTGCTCCGGAGCACCAGACGCGAAAAGTAAATCAGGTTCTCAAAACCAAGTGACGAAGAGCCTTAGTATCTCATGTCTTTACACATTACCTATTTTCAGATTTTTTGATGATCCTGAGCGCATTAAGGCAACTGTTTCTTCATGAGAAGGCGGTCGTTCAGCTTTCATTAATTTGTCTATAATATAATCCCTTCTGGCGGGGGCTGTTCCTTTTTCAGCTTCGGTAAGTGCCCGTTTGAGTTCGTCTGCATTTAGTTCCGTACAAAAAGCTGGAGTTCCCGGTTCCTGCCTCCACGATAAGTTAAGACTTCCCCCATCTACAGTATCAAAGCCTGTTTGATCAACTATTTCAGCGGCTAATTTCTTATGTTCATCGTTATCGGTAGCTACCGATATAGCTATCCTTCCTTTTTCCCCAGCAGCTTTACCGTTATGCTTGAGCGTGTGCCCCAGGACAATATTAAAAACTTTGACAACCGGTCTTCCCAATATTTCGGAAATATATTCACTTTCCGTTTTGCCTTCTAAGCCCGGAAGCTCACCATCACGTAAAGG
>NZ_JBFUKF010000654.1:0-1858 GCF_056400985.1 Mucilaginibacter sp. P4_G9
CGTATTGATCATCCAGGTGCCAAAGATCTTCATGCCGGGTAAACGGTGGGCGGCATTGCAGATCATCCGCCCGCGGGTACCGTCAGCCTCAAGAGGGACGTATATTTTAGCGCCATCTTTAGGGTAGATCACTTCCATGGTGTTGTTGTTTTCTGCCTGGATACATCCGTCCCGGAATGGCGGCAACACATGATACTGGTAGTCGCGTGCTTTGTAATAATACTCCATGGAAGGCGGCAGCACAAACCACTTTTTATTAATCATGTTATCCGGCGATTCACAGTTTCCGTTCACCTGGTATTTGCCATCAGCAGATAAATGGATTAGTTGGTGATAAGGGCAAACCGGGGCCTTTAAACCACTTTTAGGCACCAGCATTTCGTCTGCATCAGCACAATATTGCCCGGCACGGTAGCCGCTTTGATGGCATACATTAATTTTTACCATTTCGCCTGTAGGCATCTCAAACCAATCCCTCGAAACAGGCAATAATCTGAAGATCTCGAACAGGGCAGGTGCTGCAGTATTTATTCCTGTTAAGCCAGGCCTGCCTTCGCCATCGGTGTTGCCTACCCAAACACCTACAACATATTTGGGTGTGATGCCTATGGCCCAGCCGTCTCTGAAGCCAAAGCTTGTTCCGGTTTTCCAGGCTATCCGCTGGGTGGAGCTGAATTGCTGCCATAGCATTTCTTCCCCCGGGCGCATTACTTCCTCCATTGCCTGGAAAGTATAATATATAGACGCCGCATCCAGCAAGCCCGACTTTTCTAAAGAAGGTTTATCGGTTGACTGCCTGCTATAAACCGGGCTATGGAAATCAGCGGGATCATATTTGCCGTTGTATTTATTGTAGTGGTTAAGCACCCGGGCCATATCGGCATAGGCGCCGCTTAATTCCCAAAGCGTGTTCTCGCCGCCACCTAATATTAGTGAAAGCCCGTAATGATCTGCGGGTTTGGTTAGTGTGGTAATGCCGGACTTCTGTAAAAAATCATAAAACCGCTCATATTTAAATTGTTGCAGCATTTTTACAGCTGGTACATTTAACGAACGTGATAATGCCCTTGATGCCTGTACCGCGCCATCATAACCCAGATCAAAGTTTTCGGGGTGATAGCCTGCAATAAGCGTGGGAACATCAGGAATGAGGCTATTAGGGAGTATGAGCCCGCTATGCAGCATAGATGCATATAACAGGGGCTTTAATGTGCTACCCGGACTACGGGGCGCATCTATTACATCAACATCGCTTTCCATCTGCGGATCTTCGTGGTGGGTGATATTGCCCGCATAGGCAAGTGTTTGCCCGGTTTCTACATCAAGTACAATTGCAGCAATGTTGTTGATATCATTGGCCTTTAACACCTGGTGATGCTGCTCCAGTATATCGTTTACCTGTTGCTGCAAGGCAGATTTTATACTTGTCTGGATCCGGGTATCTCCTGATGGTTTGGCATGATGATCATTTTTAAAACGCTGTAACAGGTGAGGAGTAAGCGAGGGCAGGGGCATTGGTTTTTCGGGTACAGGTTCTAACTGCGCAAGGGTTGCCGTTGTGCTATCAATAATGCCTTGTTTATAAAGCCGGGTTAGCAGTAAATTGCGTTTTTTCAATAAAATGAGCCTGTTTCTGCCGGGGTGCACCAGCGAAGGCGAGTTTGGCAAAACAGCCAAAGCAGCCATTTCGCCCCAAGAAAGTTTATCTGGGTTGCGCCCGAAATACCGCCATGATGCGGCATCCAGTCCAATTACATTGGTGCCAAAAGGAGCATTGCTGGTATAAAGTGCCAGTATTTCACTTTTGCTGTAGGTAAGTTCAAGTCGCAGGGCCATAAAAATCTCCAGGAGCGTGTTC
>NZ_JBFUKF010000655.1:0-1850 GCF_056400985.1 Mucilaginibacter sp. P4_G9
CCTTTATTCTCTTCAATTATGAAAACAATCCTTGTAATAAATGATCACTCGGCAGAGGCAGACCATGCTATAGCATTTGCAAAATTAATAGCCGAAAAAAATTATGCGAATATCATTATAGCTAATACTTGTGAAGTAAAGAAAGAAGTTTTTGAAAAGGTATTGGTAGGAAACCGTTTTGATTACGCTGATTGCTCATTGTCTGTTAAAAAGGTAATGCCCCATTTGTTGGTGCCTGATAATGATGATAATACTTTTAAGCCGGAGGTAATAGAAATTGATATTTCAAACACCAATGAAACAGAGCTTGCACACCTTGTTAACCAAGAACAAATATGGCTGATGGTTAAAGGTATGGGCGATGATAGTCCCTCCTCAATCTTTAAAATAAACGTAAATCATTTATTGAACAAAATGCTTTGCCCGCTGATGCTGATACCTGCTAACTGGCAAATAAAGGATATTGAAAGGATTGTTTACATTGCCGATCTGCGCTATTGCCGCTTACACATTGTAAGATACCTGGCCGAAATGGCAAAAGTTGTAAGTGCAAAACTTTCCATTGCTCATATATCAGCAAAAGGCCTGCCTCACATGGAAGAAAAATATGCTCTTGATGTTTTTAGTAAAGAGATAGCTGAGAATGTTAACTATGACCAATTGTACTTTAATAATATCAGGGAAAGAAACATATCTATTGCTGTGGATGTTTTAAAAAACGGCCTGCATAATGATCTGCTGGTTATGGTTAATCACCGCTATCATTTTGAAGAAATAATAGGTAACAATATAACTGATAAACTCCCTGCAAACCTTATCGTTCCGGTACTCATTTTCCCTTATTAAAATAAAATTGATCAGGAAGAAATCCTATCTGCTCCCAATGGAAATCACTTTTAAAAAACACTGAAGTCGTGCCGTCCGCTTAAGCGCATATTCGTGTGTCATGGCGAGAAACTCGCCAGATAAATTCTGGAAAAACAGTAATGACATGTATGGATACCACAATCACCTCGTGATCGTCATTGCGAGTGGTAAAATTTCGCGAAATTCTGAAGGGGGAATGACAGCGATTTAACGCCCAATGTCATGCCGAACTTGTTTCACTGTTGTCCGGTAAAAGATTTTAAATAAAGTTTTACCGGACAGCCGAATCACAAATGGTTGCAATATTCGGCTACTGAAAAAATATTTTGTTGCATATTGAAGCTATAAAGGGTCTAAAAGATTAAAACACCAGTAAATGACTGATTTTTTACCGGACAGCCGAATTCAGATAAGAATTTTAAAAACTAAAAAAAGCAGGGGCTTGCCTTTTAAAAACGCTACGAAAACGCTGTTTCTAGCCTAATTTGAAGGATTTAATGGCATGATTGGATTTTTACCGGACAACAGTGAACTTGTTTCGGCACCCCACATGCTAAGTGTACTTCGTGCGGTGCACCTGTCCTGTGGGATCCCGATCCGTTAGCTAACGGACGGGATGACTTCCGTTTTTCAACTTGTCATGGGTAGGAGGTACGACGAAGATAACCGACCGCAGGGAGCTCATTAATACCTATAAAAATAAACACAACATTAATAATCCCTAACTATACAGGGGGGCTCTGTAAGTCCTACTGTCTGGTTTCTGTGTGTTCATCCCTACAAAATCCTAAATTGTGTAAAAACAAAAAAGGCTCCGGGTTATCCGGAGCCTTCACAAATAATATTTTATTGAAAATTATTTTTGTTTGAACTGAACGCGACGGTTTAAAACACGTCCTTCTTCGGTTGAGTTATCAGCAATCGGGTTGGTTTCACCAAAGCCTTTTACTTTCACTTTTTTAGCATCAACACCAGAGTTAACC
>NZ_JBFUKF010000656.1:0-1849 GCF_056400985.1 Mucilaginibacter sp. P4_G9
GTAAAAATCTGCGATTAAAAAACATCCATATCAATTTTATGCATGGGATGGGGGTAGTGAGCCAGTTTTGCCAGGATATTGCCATTGATTCTGTTTTTGTTAAGCCTGCCGCCAATTCCGGTCGTACCTCGGCTGCCTGGGCGGATATTTTGCACTTTTCGGGTTGTAGGGGAAAGATTGTGATCACTAATTCCTATTTATCCGGCGCCAATGACGATGCCGTTAATGTACATGGCACTTATTTGCGCATTATAGACAAACCCAGGCCCGATCAGTTACTTGTTAGGTTTATGCACAGCCAGACTTATGGTTTTGAAGCTTTTACCCAGGGAGATAGTATAGCCCTGGCTAATTCCAAAAGCCTGCTGCAATATGGCATCAATGTGGTATCCAAAACCGAAAGGTTAAATGATAAGGATGTGCTGTTAACCCTTAAAGAACCTTTGACTGATAATATAGAACCAAATGATGTTGTTGAGAATATCACCTGGACGCCACAGGTTTATATCAATCATAATACCATTACCCGTATCCCCACAAGAGGCATTTTGGTTACCACGCGCCGCAAGGTAGTAATTGAAAATAATGTTTTCCAAAGAACGCACAACAGCGGTATAACGGTTGCCGATGATGCCGCAAGCTGGTACGAATCGGGAATGGTAAACAATCTGGTGATCAGGAATAATCAATTCAATTTATGCGGCGATCCTGCTATTTTGATAGCGCCCGAGAATACCGAAAGTGTTGAACAAAAAGTACACAACAATATTTTGATTACGCACAATGTTTTTACGTTAGTATCGCCTGTAGCGGTATCTGCAAAAAGTACAGCGCACATCAGCATTGTGAACAATCAATTCAAATTAATGGGGTCATCTAAAAAAGAAACAGACCTGGTTAAACTCCTGGATTGTGCAGGTACATTGGTGTCCGGGAATAAGATTGTTCATCAAAAAGGAAGTAAGCTATAGGTAATGCAGAATGTGTTTTATATGATGATTTATCAGTGTATAATCCATCTTTTTAAAAGGTTTATCCATTTTTTGAAATGCGATAAGCAAATACATTTACCCTAACCAATAAAACTGATTTAATTAAATGCCAGCATTTTTTTTGACGTGTACGAGGCTGTGTTTTGTATACTTGAAGCGCTATTTAATTTGTACCTGTATAAACATTTTGATTCAATACGGTAAAGCAGAAAAATCGATGATAAAACTTAAATATTTAATAATCTTATTACTTTCAACTGTCCCTTTTTCGACCTTAAAAGCACAGGATAAAACTAATCTTTGGCAGGGTTTTGAAAAAGTACAAGTGGAACTTGCCGGTCACGATGCCTATTATGTAAAGCCCGCTCATCCGCTGCCTGGAAATCCCTGGGTATGGCGTACCTCTTTTCCCGATTGGCATACCCAAATGGATAGCATCCTGCTGGCAAAAGGCTTTTATGTGGCCTTTATTAATGTAGATAACCAGTATGGCAGCCCCGATGCTATGAAGCTTTATGATGTATTTTACTCATACCTTACCAAACATCAATCCTTTGCTCCAAAGGCAGCTCTTGAAGCCGTTAGCCGGGGAGCATTATATGCTTACGCATGGGCCAAACGTAATCCTGATAAAGTTAGCTGCATTTATGCCGAAACACCTGTATGTGATATTAAAAGCTGGCCGGGCGGCAAGCTAAAAGGTGTTGGCGATGCGGGCTCATGGAATGAGTTAAAACAGGTTTATCATTTTACCGAAGAGCAGGCCATTGCTTACAACGATAACCCAGTTGATAACCTCGAAGGTTTGGCATCATTCAGGGTTCCTGTATTACATACCATCGGCTTGGATGATAAGG
>NZ_JBFUKF010000657.1:0-2302 GCF_056400985.1 Mucilaginibacter sp. P4_G9
GGGTAACCAATACCATTTTGGGCCAGATGCAAACTACCAGCACCTGCCCTACGTGTAACGGCGAAGGATCAACCATACTATCAAAATGTACTGTTTGCCATGGCGATGGTGTTGTACGCGGCGAAGAGCTGATTACCATAAACGTACCTGCCGGTGTAAGCGAAGGTATGCAACTGAGCATGAGCGGCAAAGGAAACGCGGCCCCAAGAGGCGGTGTACCGGGCGATCTGATCATCCTGATTGAAGAGATCCCGCATGAAACCCTTAAACGCGATGGCAACAATGTAATTTACGATCTGCATGTAAACTTTGTTGATGCAGCCATAGGTACAACGGTAGAAGTGCCAACCATTGACGGCAAAGCCAAAATAAAAATTGAACCCGGCACACAAGGCGGCAAAATACTACGCCTTAAAGGCAAAGGTACCCCCGAAGTAAACTCCTACCACCGCGGCGACCAGCTGGTACACATCAACATATGGACACCAAAGGCCTTAAGCCGCGAAGAACGCGAGATATTGGAAAAACTACAATCATCACCCAACTTTAAACCAAATCCTGGTAAGAACGAGAAAAGCTTCTTTGAAAGGATGAAGGAATATTTGGGTATATTGCAATTCGCATTACCGAGATGAATTTATATAAAAAAATAGTTTCCCTTACAGCCTGGTTGTTTATAATTCTCAATCAATCACACGCCCAAACCCCATCCATCCGCAATAATTACCAAACCGAGGCCGGTGTTCCGAAATTAAACATCGAAAGGTCGATGATCTACTCGCCTGAGAAGGAATGGCTGTATAATCATCACCCTTCTATTATCCGTTTTAAAGATAAGTTTATCGCCATATGGAGCAACGGTTTAATAGACGAGGATTCGCCGGGCCAGCGGGTAGTTTATGCTACTTCTAAGGATTTTGTACACTGGTCGGCACCTGCTGTGCTGGCATCGCCGGGCAAGGTTAATGATACTTTAACCGTATTAACCGCCGCTGGTTTATACCAATATAAAGGTACGCTGGTAGCCTATTATGGCGAGTACACCAAACACCGGCAAAATACCCACCTTTGGGCAAAAACAAGTACCGATGGTTTGCATTGGAGCAATCCCATTGATATGCATGTGCCTTTAATCCCAAACCACGGACCGGAGACCATCAAAAACGGCAGACTCATTATCAGCGGTAATTTTCTGTTCCCCTATACTGATGACCCGCATGGCATCTCCGGCTGGAAGCTGAGCAGCTTTTATCCCGATTCGCTTTATAAGCAGGATAACTCCGCCGCCTTTTATGCACCGGCGGCAAAATTGGGTTTGCCGCCTTTGTGCGAAGGATCTTTTTTCCAAACCGACGATGGTATACTGCACATGTTACTCAGGGTAACCGGGAAGGGTTGGAAGGGTAAACTTTGGTTAACCGAAAGTAAGGATAACGGTACCCAATGGTCGCGCCCCGCAGAGGCTGCATTTTCTGATAACGACAGCAAATTCCACTTTGGCCGCCTGCCCGATAAACGCTTTTATTATGTAGGCATCCCCGATACATTGCATCATTACGATCGGAATCCTTTGGTGATCTCCCTATCCAATAATGGCGATACTTTTGATAAAAACTATATCATCGCCAATGAACTTTATCACCTAAAAAAAGAAGGTCTTTGGAAAGGAGGACAATACGGATATCCGCATACCATCATCTATAATGGTTATATGTATGTGATCATATCGAGACAAAAAGAGGCTATTGAAGTACTAAGGTTCAGTATCAACCAATTAAAATGAAATAGACACGAATTTCACGAATGGGGCTAATTACACAAATCAATTCGGGAAATTAGTGTCCCATCATTCGATTCGTATACATAAATCAATTCGTGTAATTCGAATAAATTCGTGCAATTTGTGTCTTATTCAATTCGTGTTTTTATTCAATTCGTGTTTCAATAAATATTGTAACATTTTAAAACCGGCCGTATCTAAAACGTACTATTAACTATGATAAACCCTTTGCAAAAATGTTAAGCATCCGTAATATTGTAAAGCAGTATGCTGGTCACCGCGCGCTGGACGATGTAAGCCTGGAAGTTGAAAGCGGACAGATCTTCGGCTTGCTTGGCCCTAATGGTGCAGGTAAAACCTCGCTGATCCGTATCGTTAACCAGATCACCGCACCCGACTCGGGCGAGATTTACTTTAATGGCGAAAAACTCAATCAATCGCATATCGAACGCATCGGCTATCTGCCCGAAGAACGTGGTTTGTATAAAAAAATGGAGATCGGCGAGCAGATGATCTACCTGG
>NZ_JBFUKF010000658.1:0-1838 GCF_056400985.1 Mucilaginibacter sp. P4_G9
GACGCAAAGTGATTTACTTCTTTTTTCTTTGTTGGTTAATTTCTATATAGTGTTCCTGTCTTCACTATAAATACACTTTTTTGAAGAAAAATCAATTTATATCGGGATATATAGAGCCGGMTTAATTRGAAACTTATCATCCGCCSATCTCACAAATCCGGCAAATTTTAGCCTCAATTTAAGAGGCWRTCTAAAAATAAAAAACAGACCGTCATTGCGAGGTACGAAGATAACCGACCGCAGGGAGCTCATTAATACCTATAAAATAAAAACACAACATTAATAATCCCAAACTATGCAGATCGGATTTGCAAAGCTACTCTGTAAGGTGGGGATTGCTTCGTACGCAATGACGCATGGATATATGCTTCATTAGAAGTCTAAAAACATTTAATAWATCWTTTTTAAACAGCCTCTTAGAAGACCCCCCGGATGAACCCTCCAGATACCTATATCAAAAAGGACTTTTTTGCAATGCCGCACCGGCTGGTAAAGTAAACATGGCGACATCCAGTTTACCGGATTTTATTTCGGTCGCCGTACTTTCAATATAGAACTGGGCATTGTCGATAGTCATTTTTAGGGGGATGGCATTTGTTTTTGACAGCACAGTATACCAGTTACCAAATTGATGGTTGATATATAATTTGCTATCAACCGGTACCCCCGACGTGAAATAAAATTTCTGTACGCCGCTTTTGCAGGTTAGCACCAGTTCATCGCATTTATAGCCCAGGATATCAATAACGGCTTTGTGCAGTTCGGTACTGATCACCTCATCGGCATTAACTGCGCCATCATTCCAGAGCACGGCTTCGGAGTTACTCATTTTGCTGTAAAGCTTGTTATCTGCGTTAACGTACAATTGCCATTGCATCATAGAGCCATTCATTTCCGACTTATAATCRCCGCCTTTTATGTAATAGTTGAGGGTATTGCCCATCATGGTGGTAAACTGGGCGTCGCTTACATTGGGTATTTTACTTTTAATGGCATTGCTGTAAACTATTTTGCCTTCAAATGATTGCGCCGAAGCTATTAAACACGTTAGGGCTAAGGATAAGGTTAGGATTAGTTTTTTCATGATTGATTTGTATAGTGTTAAAATAAGGTTTCAAATAAATAGACCATCAGGTAATCTTTCAATTATTATTCAATGATGGTATACTGAAATAAAACGAGCTGCCGATGCCTGCCTTGCTTTCAAACCATATAGTACCATTATTTTTTTCGACAAGCTCTTTACACAATAAAAGACCGAGCCCGCTTCCTTTTTCGCTGGCTGTACCAAAAGTTGTGTAAGACGAAAATTTATCAAATATTTTTGCCTGGGCTTCCTCCGGGATGCCTTTCCCGTTGTCTTTTACAGTTATAACGATAATTGAATCCTTTTTTTCGGCAGCTATGGTAACGGTATCACCTGCTTCTGAAAACTTCACGGCATTCTCTACTAAATTCCTGATCACGATATCAATCATGGTTTCGTCTCCATAAACAGTTTCAGACCGGGTGAGCTCCACACCTGTTACCATTACTTTCTTTTCGGCAGCCCGCTCTTTCAGCAGGGTTACATTTTGCTCAATTACCTTTTGCACATTGAAGCCGGCGGGTTTAGCCTCGATACCATCCATCTGGCTTTTTGCCCAGTACAGCAGGTTTTCAACCAAATGTGCGGTTATTTTAAGGGTATCGGCAACCTTCTCAGTCCAATACTTACTTTCTTCTTCCGATAGGTCATCTTCCTTTATCATATCCATCATATGGCTGATGGTATGGATAGGCCCCCGCAAATCGTGCCCTATAATAGAAAACAGCCTGTCCTTTACGTGCACCAGCTC
>NZ_JBFUKF010000659.1:0-1833 GCF_056400985.1 Mucilaginibacter sp. P4_G9
CAGCTAAACATTAAGGTACCGTGACCGCTATGGTAGGCGATCGTTCACTCTCGTTCTTGAGCCTGTCCAGTGCAGTTACCACATAAAAATAAGTTTTACCTTTTTGAACAGTGTTATCCTCGTAGCTAAGGTTAGCATTATAGATGATCTTCAGGATGTTTTTGGGATCGTCGATATTTATTTTCTCATTATCAAAGCGGTATATAACATAGCCGTACACCGCCTCTTCATCTTTTGCAAGTGTAGGAGTAAGCCACCTCACCACTACGCTGTTTTTATTTACCGATGGCCTTGCCGTAACATTTTGTGGGGCATTAGGAGCTACTGAATCGCGCCAAAGCATAACAGGCGGCAATGCCGGGTACCTGTAATAATTATCCCGTAATGAATCGATAATGCCGAGGGGGTTATTGGTAAGCGAGGTGGAACTGAAATAAACACTTCCCTGCACTCTCGGGTTATTTCTGATCATGTTAATCTGGTCGGGCAACTGAGTGGGATCTTTAAAGGCAGCAGTTTTTCGTTCATTAATGCGGTAAGCGGCCTGGCCTATGTACAAATGTCGGCCATAAGTATTATTGCTCCACCAGTTTAGCAATTTATCAAAGGCGGCGGCCCGGTTACCAATAGGCCAGTACAATTGCGGGTTTATATAATCTACCCAGCCTTCTTTGATCCACTCGCGCGAGTCGGCATAATTTTCATAATAGGATGATCCGCCATTGGTTTCAGATCCTTCTTCATCCTGGGCTTTATTGGCCCAGATTCCAAACGGGCTGACCCCAAATTTAATGTTAGGATCATGCGCATGCACGCTGTCGCCAATCATTTTTATCAACAGGTCAACATTATGGCGCCGCCAATCTTTTATATTATCGTACCCTTCGCCATATTTGGCATAGGTATCTTCATCGTTTATTTTTTGCCCGGCAATAGGATAAGGATAAAAATAATCATCCATGTGTACGCCGTCGATATCATAATTATCCACTACATCCAGTATTACCTGTACTATATAATCGCGCACTTCGGGCAGGCCTGGGTTAAATGTTTTAATACCACCGTAGGTAAAAAACCATCCGGGCTTTATTTTAGTGATATGCTGCGGACTAAGCGCTGCAAAATTGCCGTCAAAAGTTGCTCTATATGGGTTAAACCAGGCATGTAGCTCCATGCCTCGTTTGTGGGCTTCGGTAATGGCAAATTCAAGCGGATCATAAGCCGGGCTTGGTCCCTGCCCCTGCTTGCCCGTTAAATATTTTGACCATGGCTCACGGCTTTTGGTGTAAAAGGCATCGGCAGCGGGCCTTACCTGTAGCATAACCGCATTAATACCGGTTTCCTGGTGCGAGTTTAGTATATCAATCAATTGCTGTTTCTGCCGGTCGGATGTTAGTTTGGTGCTGGTTGGCCAGTCGATATTTACTACGGTTGCAACCCATACCCCTCTAAATTCGCGCTTGGGTTCTGTTTTAGCTAACACAGGTGAATTTGTCGGTTCAGCTGGTTGTGCCTTAATGCTTATTACAATAAACAAGAGGGCTATCAGCAGTAAAAAATGGCGGTATATATACATTAAAACGTATTAATTAGAAGATACAAAGATATAAAACTCCTATGGTAGGCCTTTTATTATCCTATATAAATTTGCTTTGATATTGCGATTTTGGCATATTGTACTTATTTTTATCCGTCGCCAGCATAATTTTAAAATCTCAATTTTAAAAAAAAAATCATATTTTAAATCTTTTTACGTTTAATACCGTTGTGTAATTAATTTGAAACAACACTTAAAATTGCAATAAAAGCAGGTAATATCAATTTATATAGATA
>NZ_JBFUKF010000660.1:0-1807 GCF_056400985.1 Mucilaginibacter sp. P4_G9
TATTAATCCTTTATTAAAAAGGTATCTAAGTATATCCTCCGCATTTTTTTCATGGATGAAAGGAGGCGTTTCTGGTTCAAAAGCACTTAATTTTATGGCAACTTCATGTGCAGTGGCTTCCTTTAGCTGGGCTAAAGCATATACAACATTATTTTGCACCCCTGCACCAGCGTCATATTCATGCGGAACATGCAAGGGCTTATATTCTTCCAAAAAAGATTCATCAGAGCTGTTCATTTGTTTCCAGATAATAAATCCTAAGCCGTTACGGTATCCCGCAAACTTTTAATGGTATTATGTGATGTTTTAAAACCATCCAACTGATAGGCAAGTAAATTTACCACTTTTTCATCTTCCCATATCAATTCCTTATCATTCTGCGCCTTACGATATGCTTTGATGATCACATCTTCGCCATATTCGCAATCGGCCAAAATACCTTGTTTATCTTTATTGACAAAAGTGGCCTTTACATTTATCCAGGTATGATAAAATTTGCCTGATAAAGTTGTTCCATCAGCCGGGCTGCCGCCTAATACAAGAATATATTCCTTTAACTCGGTAATATTATTTTTGCTTTGGTCAATGTATTCGGTAAAGAGCAGGATCAAACCTGTTTCGTCGGTATTTTCCAGGGCCATTTGATATCCGGTAATACGGTCGTTATTTATTTTAATCAGATCGTTAAGTGCAGAGATCTGATGTTGTATGTGCTGTAAAATTCCCATGACTAATTTAATTATGTTTGTATAAGTACAACATTTTATGGTAGTTAATGTTTTTGGTGAAATAGAGATTGGATTAAAGTTCTGCCTCTGCGTTTGAATTTCATTAGTTTCTTTTCAGCATCATCAAATTATTTCAATTGAAAATTGTAGTTAAGTTAAATACTTCTGATATTGGACAAGTGTTAGATACAGCCACTTTTCTTATATAAACTTTTAATATGCCATCCAACGACAACGGAAATGTTTCTATCATAAAAAGTCCGGAAGGCACAGCCATTATCAGTTTTTTTCATCCTGCCCAAAACTCGCTTCCATCCAATCTGTTGCAACAACTTACCGATCAAATCAACAATGCCGGTGCCGACCCAGAGGTTAAAGTAATTGTAATAAAAAGTGAAGGCGACCGTACCTTTTGTGCGGGGGCCAGTTTTGATGAACTGTTGCAGATAAAAGATAAAGATGCTGGCACACATTTCTTTTCGGGTTTTGCCAATGTTATTAACGCCTGCCGAAAATCACCCAAAATAATTATAGCCCGGGTACAAGGTAAAGCTGTTGGGGGTGGGGTTGGCTTGGCTGCCGCCGCCGATTATTGCCTGGCTACACAATTTGCATCCATCAAATTAAGTGAACTGGCAATAGGCATTGGCCCGTTTGTGATATCGCCTGCTGTTATTCGTAAAGTAGGGCTACCTGCATTTTCACAACTTACCATGTGCGCTACTGATTTTCAAACCGCACAATGGGCAAAAGATAAAGGTTTGTATAACGAAGTTTATGATGATATTGCCCGGCTTGACGCATCAGTTGATGAGCTTGCAAAAAAGCTGGCTTCCTACAATCCCGACGCATTAACCAGCCTGAAGCAAATACTTTGGGAGGGCACGGATAATTGGGATGACCTACTGGTTAAGCGGGCAGCCATAAGCGGAGAATTGGTACTCTCTGAGTTTACGCAGCAAGCTTTACAGAACTTTTTAGATAAAAAATAATATTTCGGTAGCATATTCATACTCCACAAAGGTTAGCAGGTAAATGATTATTTCCTTCAAAATACTATAATAATTGAAATGGAAAAT
>NZ_JBFUKF010000661.1:0-1786 GCF_056400985.1 Mucilaginibacter sp. P4_G9
ATGTAACCCATGCCATAAAACTGGCCTTTCTCTACCAAAATACAGCTGTGCTCATCGCCTGTGCGGCCTTCATCGCGGATGGCGTAGGTAGGCAGTGCGCGCTTTAGTTCGTCAATAGCGTTGTTTACTTTAAGGTTATATTCTTCAACGCTTTCAACACCTTCACATGCGCATTCACTTCCGGCGGCCCCTGTGCAGGGGTTATTGTTGGTTTGGATAAAGCAAAGTTTAGGGCATAAGCTAAAAGCTTCTATGAGCTTGTTAAGCAGGTTATAGCCATCAAGCAAGGAGTTGCAGGTATAGATCACATCGCTGAATTTGCGGCGCTTGTCCACAGCCAGGCGGATATATCCCCGCTGATCTTCAAAAGCATACAGGCAATACGCGTTTTCGAAACGTTTTAAAGACCGGTTATATTTTGGCCACAGGCGTTTAATCTCAATGGCTTCCAGCACAAAGGCAATCAGCTCGGTACCGCAAACCTGGTAGCTTACCTGGTAAATATTGCGCAAAAACTCTTGCCGTTGCAAACCGGGGTTATTACCCGTGAAATGGCTGCTTACGCGTTTCTTTAAGTTTTTTGCCTTGCCAACATAAATAACTTTGCCCTTTTGGTCGTGAAAATAATATACACCAGGTGAAAATGGTAAAGCCTCCACATCCTTTTTAGGCAAATTAGCAGGCAGCACCTGTTCTTTTGAGTTTTGCTTAAGGGCTTGTTTAATATGACCATCGGCATCGCTGTTTAATAACAGCGTGAACAACTCCGAAGTGGCCTCGGCATCTCCGCCTGCACGGTGGCGGCTTTCATTATCAATGCCCAGGTGTTTGCACAGCCGCCCCAAACTATAAGAGGGAAGGCCTGGCAATATTTTGCGACCAAGGCGTACCGTACACAATTTATTACACTGCAGATCATACCCGGCGGCAGCCAGGTGATAGCGTACAAAGGAATAATCAAAATTAACATTATGGGCAACAAATATTTTGCCGTGGATAAGATGGTATACATCGGCAGCCACATCTTCAAACGGTGGGGCCTGCTGTACCATATCGTTGGTGATGCCGGTTAAGGCACTGATATAGATAGGGATTTCCCGTTGAGGGTTTACCAGGGTTTCAAAACGTTTAACAACTTTTTTACCATCGTGTATGCATATTGCAATTTCTGTTATGCCATTCGCGCTGGCATGCCCCCCGGTAGTCTCAATATCAACAATTGCATACATATTTCAAATGTAATACAAGTTTGCTAATTATTTTAGTGTTATTTAAATTTTTTAGCCCCCTCTAAATCTCTCCCGAAAGGGGAGACTTTTCACAGCCTTATAAGGTCCTCTCCTCTGGGGAGGGTTGAGCATGGCTTCGCCTGCTCACGGTATGCACCTCGGGATTCAGGTAATCTTTTTCAATCAGGCCATCGCGCATGCGCACTATGCGGTGGGCATGCAGGGCTATGTCTTCTTCGTGGGTTACTAAAATGATGGTGTTACCTTTGGCGTGAATATCCTCTATCAGCCCCATAATTTCAATGGATGTTTTGGTATCAAGGTTGCCGGTAGGCTCATCGGCCAGTATGATGGATGGGTTATTGATCAATGCCCGGGCAACTGCAACACGCTGGCGCTGACCGCCCGAAAGCTCGTTAGGTTTGTGATCTATACGGTTGCCTAAGCCAACATTTTTTAGCGCGTTGGTGGCACGTTCTGTACGTTTTTCTTTGTTAATACCCGCATAAAGTAAAGGCAGGGCAACATTATCAAGCGCGGTGTTACGGGGCAATAAG
>NZ_JBFUKF010000662.1:0-1780 GCF_056400985.1 Mucilaginibacter sp. P4_G9
TCTATATATTGTTCAACCTCGGGTTTGGTAAAAAAATGGCGCGATACATCAAACATTAATCCTCTCCATCCAAACCTGGGATAATCGGTTATCTCAACGGCAGGAGCTGTCCATTTAACGCCCTTTGCAAATTCCTTACCTTCAATTTCTTTAGGTAATAACTGTATAAAGGTTTGTAAACCGTAAAATATGCCGGCGGCCTCATTGGCCTTTATTACCACCTTTTTTACTGTTACCGATAAGTTATAACCCTCAGTCCCGATCAGCGGATCATTTTTCTTGTTCAAAACGAATTTGATGGATGCAGACGGCGCTATGCTTTTTACTGCGACAGCGGCACCTGCCGCGGTGTTTAGCTTCTTTTTAAGATAGGTAATTACAGGCACTAATTCGGGCTGATTACCGGCTTCAAGAATAACAATTTTGGGTAATATAAATTTGCCCACCTTCCGGGTGACCTTAACCGGCTCCGGAATAATGGATAGACCATTATTGGGCGCCTGGCCAAATGATAAAAAATGCAGGCAGCAGCAGCTTAGTAACAGGAATAGTTTTTTCATACATGAACTTGGTTTTGAAATACTTAATTGGGAAACAGCATGCAAATTAAACTTTTTAAAGAATATTAAAAAGTTGTAACAGAAAAGTTAATATTTCACCCGGAGCCCCTGTTTCGGAGTGGATTGGGGGCGGCTATGAGGCACAAAGCCCCGTTCCGATCACGGAACAGGGCTTTGGATATTTTAATTAGTTGTTTTTATTTTAGTGTAAAACCCGTTTTTCCCATAGTGCCACCATCGGCATAAAGTAATACGGTATAAGTGCCTTTTACAAAAGGTGGGGTAGGGTTAAGCCAGTCAATTGTATATTCGGTACCATCATCCTTAAAATCAATTGATGTTTTATAGGTGTATTGCAGTTCCGAATTATCAGCAGTAAAAGTTCCTCCATCGGGCGCCGTAATGAGGTTACCGGTTGGGTCAATGATACGTACATATATATCGTGCAATGATTTGTCAGCTAAAGTGTTGCTTGCAACTGTAAAATTGATCTTGATTTTTTTAGCTGGTCCGGCACGGGTAACGTCAACCTCTTTGCCACTGCCTTTAATTTTATAGGCAACTATATTTGATGTAGCCAGCTTAAGGGCTTGTGCTACTTTTACTTTAGCATCAAGATCCTGGTTTTGTTTCTGGAGGGTATCGGCCTTTTTAGCAACATTGGCCAGGTTGCTTTTTAAGGTATCCCGTTCGGTTGTTAAGGTGGCGTTTTGTTTGTGCAGCTCTTCAATATCGGCCGTATACTTAGTTACAAAATACCGTAGCTGTTTAACATCTTCCTCTGCTTTTACCAATTCGGCTTTGGTAAGTTTACCTTTGGCCAACTGGGTTCTTAATACCTGGATCTTCGCCTTTAACGAATCATTTTTGGCTGTTAGCTCTTTGGACATTTTGGCCTTACCAGCATTCACCTGATCAACCTGGGCCTCAAGGCTGTCGAGATCGGCCTTTAACCTTGTTTGTTCATCCTGTTGGGTAACTATCCGCACATCCGATTTGTTTTTTTGGAGGTACAGGTACACATCGGTACCTAATAAAGCCAATACCACCACAATAAGAAAATAAATTACGTTCGAATTTTTTTTAGGTGGTTGCCCAGATTGATTTTCCATAGCAATTAAATGTTTAAAGTTTAAATACAGTTTAAAGTAGAAAGCTATTAAAAAAACTTCTGTTTAACTGTGGTGTTTAGTTTACAAGCATATCTATATAAATTGATA
>NZ_JBFUKF010000663.1:0-1780 GCF_056400985.1 Mucilaginibacter sp. P4_G9
TCTTTCGCTCTCTCAAGCACCCTTCCGTTTGGGTCTGCAAAGGTAGAAACCTTTTCCTATTTTCCAAAACTTATTTTTTTTATTTTGTTTTGGCCCTAAATCGATCATTTTCACTAAATCTTCCTCTTCGATTGCGGGTTGCAAAAGTGCGAATTCTTTTCCGATTTGGCAAGTGATATATTCACTTATTTTAATCTTTTTTTTATTCGCTAACTCTTCAAAAAACAACGCCCTTTTTCTTGAGCGGCCACAAATGTACACAGAAAACCGGTTACGCACCAAGAGAAATTTTCAAATAATTAAAACAATTTTCCAAGTGCCTGTAAACTAACCTCAAATTCGCCTAATCTGTACAGTATTACCTTATAAAGAATAGCATTTATTGAATTTGTATATTTACAAGGTATATGAGCAACTACCGGTTTCCCGATAATTTCCTGCAATCATTGAGCGCAGAAAATGGATTTGACGAAGAAAATTTCATCAATGCACATCAACTTGCTGATGCGCCTACCTCTATAAGGTTGAACCCTTTTAAGCCTTCGGCATTAAAAACAAGCCAACAGGTGCCCTGGTGTACCGATGGTTTCTATTTAAACACCCGTCCATCCTTCACTTTCGATCCGCTTTTTCATGCGGGTTGCTATTATGTACAGGAGGCATCCTCGATGTTTATCGATCATATATTTAAAAATATCCGCCCAAACATCGACGAAGCAGTAAAAGTACTTGATCTTTGCGCTGCTCCCGGAGGCAAAAGCACACTGCTAAACTCGGCCATCAATGCCGATGACCTGTTAGTGGCTAACGAAATTATTAAAACCCGCGTACCTATATTAACCGATAACCTTAGCCGTTGGGGACAAGCCAATGTTATCGTCAGCAATAACGACCCTAAAGATATCGGCCGACTTAAAAGCTTTTTTGATATTATCCTGGTTGATGCCCCTTGCTCCGGCTCGGGCATGTTCCGGAAAGACCCACAGGCAATGAACGAATGGTCGAAAGCTAACGTAGAGCTTTGTCATCAGCGGCAGGAAAGGATCCTGGCTGACATACTGCCCGCCTTAAACGAAGATGGATACCTTATATATAGCACCTGCTCCTATTCGCACCAGGAAAACGAAGATATACTGGATTGGCTTTGCCAGGAATTTGATATGGAAAGCGTACGTATACCTATATATAAGGAGTGGGGAATTGTTGAAACGCAATCAGCCCGGCAAAAAGCATGGGGTTACCGCTTTTACCCGGGACAGGTTAAAGGTGAAGGCTTATTTGCCAGCTGCCTTAAAAAAAGATCCAACACCGGCGAACTGGGCACCTTTAAAAACAATATGCATCAAAAAATAAGCAGTACAGAAATTGACCTGGTAAAAACCTACATCAACAATCCGGATGATTTCTACTACTTTAAAGTGAATGAAGATTGGCTCGCAATTAATCGCATCCATAAGGAAAGTTTGAATATCTTACAGCGACATCTGTACCTCAAAAAATCGGGGGTACGTGTGGGCAAACTGATGGGTAAAGACCTAATACCCGACCATGAACTTGCTTTAAGTACCATTATTAATAAGCACGCTGTTTTGCAAACCGAACTAACTTATGACCAAGCCATCCAATACCTGCGCCGCGATAACATCAACCTCAATCCTACCGAAAAAGGCTGGAGCCTGATGAACTTTGATGAACAGGCTTTGGGCTGGGCTAAGCTGCTACCTAACCGGATCAACAATTATTATCCAAAGGAAATAAGGATATTGGCAAGCCCCCCAAC
>NZ_JBFUKF010000664.1:0-1774 GCF_056400985.1 Mucilaginibacter sp. P4_G9
GTATAACATAAAGCCCATAATAGCAGTGATTCCGGATAACCAGGATCCTAAATTACTAAGCTGTGGTAATATAAACCCTAATTACTGGCAACTGGTGCGTGATATTCAAAGCAAAGGTTATGTAATAGGTATGCATGGATTTGATCACTGCTATCTGAATCATAATTCGGGTTTGCTTAAAATCAACAAGCGATCAGAATTTGCCGGATTACCGTTTCACATCCAGGAAGAAAAGATAAAGGCAGCAGCGGCGATATTTAAAAGAGAAAATATTCAGGCGTCATTATTTATTGCTCCCGCTCATACATTTGATCGTAATACACTTTTAGCAATTAATAAATATACCGATATAAAAATCATAAGTGATGGTTTGTTAAAATCTCCTTATATAAGATTTGGTTTCAACTGGATTCCCGTACAGTTATCAGAGGTTGAACCTAAAACAAAAAACACATGGACTTTTAATTACCACCCCGAAACCTGTACAAATAAAGGTTTTCGTGATCTTGAAATTTTTATGGCAAGGTACCATGAGAATTTTGTTTCGCTTGCTGATTTATCATTTGGGAACTATACATGGAAAGAAAGCATTATGGAAAAGTATTGCATTTACAAACGCCTTACACGCGATTTCATTGATAGTATAGTCGCCATTTTTGAAAAAATACCCGCCTGATCTTTTTTGAGCCGTTAACCCGGGTTATTATCCATTTTATAAAATCTAACTAAACTTTTCACTTATTTAATATAACACTATGAAAATCCCTTTTTCCCCGCCTTATATTGATCAATCGGTTATTAATGAAGTTGTTAATACCCTTAATTCAAAATGGATCACTACCGGGCCAAAGGTAGCGGAACTTGAAAATGAGATGGTAGAATTTACTTCATCAGATGCGGCCATATGTGTTAATTCATGGACATCGGGCGCTATATTGATGCTAAAGTGGTTTGGGGTAAAAGAAGGGGATGAGGTTATTATACCGGCTTATACTTATTGTGCTACAGCCTTGTGTGTATTACATTGCGGTGCCATACCGGTGATGGTTGATGTTGATAATGATTTTTGCATATCACCTAACGCAGTGCTCAAAGCAATAACCTCCAAAACAAAAGCAATAATTGCCGTTGATTTTGCCGGATGGCCTTGCAATTATGATGAGTTAAACAAGATAATTTGCAAGCCGGAAATAAATGATCTGTTTATAGCCGCATCTCACAAACAAGAAGCTTTAGGCAGGATACTTTTAATCGCAGATGCTGCTCATTCGCTGGGTGCAACAATAAACGGTGTTGCAGCTGCAAAAAAAAGTGATGTAACTATATTTTCTTTTCATGCAGTTAAAAATATAACAACAGCCGAGGGGGGGTGTATATGTTTAAATCTGCCAACGAATTTTGATACGGCTGTAGAATTGCGTTTTTTAAAAATGTATACACTAAACGGGCAAACAAAAGATGCTTTTTCTAAATCAACAGGAGGCGGCTGGAAATACGATATTCTTTTCCAGGGGCTGAAAATCAACATGCCGGATATTTGCGCAGCAATTGGATTAGCACAGATTAAGAAATATCAGTCAGAACTTCTGCCGCTACGAAAACTAATTGCATTAAAGTATTGCAAAGGCTTCAGAAAAATGAACTGGTTTATTGCCCCAACTTTAATGGATGGCAATCGCGAATCATCATACCACCTGTTTGCATTGAGAATTAAAGGCATATCAGAGGTTCAACGCGACAATATCATTGATGATATTACAAGTAAGGGTGTAGC
>NZ_JBFUKF010000665.1:0-1769 GCF_056400985.1 Mucilaginibacter sp. P4_G9
GATGTGCAAGATATGTGCTTATACTCCTAAATGTATTAATTGCGATGTAAGCCTTACTTATCATAAAAGCAGTGGTAAGCTGCATTGCCACTATTGTGGTTATAAGGAAGATTCGCCTTCCATTTGCCCGGCGTGTGGTTCAACTCATTTGGAATATAAGGGCTTTGGCACCGAAAAAATAGAGGATGAGCTAAGCCTATTGCTTCCCGAGGCCCGTATCGCCCGTATGGATCTGGATACCACCCGCTCGCGTAATTCACTGCAAACCATATTGAATAACCTGGAAGAAAAAAAGATAGATATATTAGTTGGTACCCAAATGGTTGCCAAAGGTTTGGATTTTAGCGATGTTACCCTCATCGGGATCATCAATGCCGATAGCCTGCTTAAATTCCCGGATTATAGAGCCAACGAACGCAGTTTCCAGATGCTGGCCCAGGTAAGCGGCCGGGCTGGCCGCAGGGGTAAGCAGGGCAAGGTAGTGATTCAAACCTATGATCCATTTCACCGCGTGATAAAACAGGTGATAGCCAATGATTATAACGATCTGTATTTTACCGAAATGGCCGAGCGTAAAAGCTTCAAATACCCGCCTTTTTACCGCATCATTAACCTTGATATTAAGCACAAGAATCCCGAGGTGTTGTATAACCAGGCTGTGTACCTGGCCAATGAGCTTCGCAAACATTTCGGCGAACGCGTGATTGGTCCTGAAGCGCCTTTGATCAGCAGGATCCGCAACTTCTACATCAAATCTATCATGCTGAAATTTGAAAAGGATGGCATCTCGATAGTGAAAGCCAAAGCTATTTTAAAAGATGTTATTGTACAGTTTCAAACTACCAAGCTTAGCAAAGGGAGCATTGTACAGCCAGATGTGGATCCGTATTGATATTGGCCTCAGAACGGTCATTGAGGTACACAGCAATCCCCAATAGGGAGGTTCATTATGCAAGGTTACCCTTTTTTATGGGCTCGTAAGTCGGGGATTAATAATATTTTGATTTGATTTTTATAGGTATTAATGAGCTCCCTACGGTCGGTTATCTTCGTGTCTCACAATGACGGGGCTTTTATTAATTAGGGGATTATAGTCGCTAAACTTTTTTTGTGCTAACAGTTAATGGATTATCCGTTCGAGGCAAAATATGTCCCCAAAATCCCCAAAATCGTGCTAACTTTACTGTGTAATGGCTCAGAAATATATTGATAATTATCGCGAAAAAGGTGCCCGTAAGCGATTGGTGGATATTCTGGAAAAAAAAGGTATCCAGGATGAAGAAGTGTTAAAAGCTATAGGGAAAGTACCGCGTCATTACTTTTTTGCCGAAACTTTCTGGAACCAGGCTTACCGGGATATTGCTTTCCCGATAGGTGAGGGGCAAACCATTTCGCAACCGTATACGGTTGCCTATCAAACCCAGCTGCTGCACATCCGCAAAGGCGATAAGGTGCTGGAGATTGGCACAGGTTCGGGTTATCAAACCTGTATTTTGATGGAGCTTGGCGCCGATGTTTATACCATTGAGCGCCAGGAAAAGCTTTATGAACGAACTAAATATGTACTGCCAGAAAAAATGGGCTACAAACCCCATTTCTTTTGCGGCGACGGCTCTATCGGCATAGCGCAATATGCGCCGTACGATAAAATAATTGTAACTGCAGGTGCACCTACTGTACCGGATGTATTACTAAAACAATTAAAAATTGGCGGTATATTAGTAATACCTGTTGGTGATGAAGAAACCCAGAAAATGGTTACCGTGCTC
>NZ_JBFUKF010000666.1:0-1756 GCF_056400985.1 Mucilaginibacter sp. P4_G9
TACCAAACCAAAATGAAGAGAATTGTACTTATACTTTTAGCAGTTACTGCGGCTATTATTTCAGCAATATATTTAATAATCCCATCTACCTTAACAATTAATAACCAGGTTAACATTGATGCAACTGACGCTATCGCTGCTAAGTTTTTAACCCACCGGCAACAATGGGAAAAATGGTGGCCCGGCGCCAAGATCAATAATAGCCGGTTTGATTACGAGGGCATCCATTTTTATATCAGCGAAATCACCAACAGCGGTGCACATGTTACTTTGCAAAAGGGCCAATTAAAACTCAATAGCGAGATCAGTTATCTGGCTGATGATTTTGCTGTGAAAATAACCTGGCACACTAAAATACAAAACAGCCTTAATCCTTTTCAAAGGGTTAAAAATTATTTAAACGCCCAGGCTCTTAAAGCCAAAACAGCTGAAATTTTAAAACACCTCAAATCGTTTTTGGAGGATGAGAAAAAAGCATATGGTTATAAAATTTATATAGAAAAAATAAAGGATCACGTATTGCTTACTGCCATCACAAGTTYTGTTAACTATCCGGATGTGCAAACCATTTATGAAACAGTTAACAGCCTAAAGTTACACGCTAAAACTAAAGGCGTAGTATTAACCAACTTCCCTATGCTTAATGTTACAAAGGTTGATGATAAAGAGTACCAGGTTACTGTTGCGCTCCCTATCAATAAAACAATTAAGCCAGATCAGAAATCATTAATTAACAACCTGGTAGCTGGCGGTAATTTGTTGGTAGCCGATGTAAAAGGAGGCCCCAATACTATAAACGACGCTTTTAGTGCGGTTAAAGCTTACATGAAAGATCATAATTTAACAGCGCCGGCCATGCCTTTTGAATCGTTGATCACCGACAGAACTGTTGAAAAAGACACATCGAAATGGGTGACCAAAATATACGCCCCTATTTTTTAATCCTGATAACTATTTGGTAACCAGCATTACCTTACCATCATAAGTAACAATAATATAATCTGTTGATCCGGCCCGTTTTATGGTTGAAATATATGGCAGTTCCTGGAAATTAAAAGCTGCGTTAATTAAATATCCGGGGGGCGAAAACTGTTTTTGCTGTTTGTTATAATGCAAATCCACCAAACCCAAAGCATCATATTTACCTTCATAAGGTACAACACCCCAAAAGTTGCCGTTAAGCAATACATCCCCTGTTTTACCATCTGCCTGGATAATAGACCGGATGGGCGCCTGTTGGTACAGGTATGGCAACTCCTTAAATGTAGTAGCATGCAATACATCGCTCACAAAAATGCTATTAAACTGGTTTGCGCTTAAACGGTTATTATCATCCAGTTTATCTTTAAAGATCTCGGACGTGGTTTTATCGGCCATTTTTTGATAACTGAGCCACTCTTTTTTCAGATAAGGCAGTTCCTGTTCCAGGTCATTCTTTGGTCTGAAAGGATAATATTGTCCTTTAATAAAATAGGATAGTATAAAATCATTTTTCCCATCTTTATCCAGATCGGTATTGTAAGCATACAGCGATTGATCTGGTGTCACATTATATTTATTGTTTGTACCCCAGTTACCTGCTACCAGGTCGGCTTTGCCATCACCATCCATATCTGTAATTAATGCCGATTGCCACCAGCCCTTTTCATTATCCAACACCCCGGAAGAAAATTTATTGAGTTTTTTGCCGTCATTTAAAAAGAGCTGAATAGGGTGCCACTCGGCGGTTATTACCAGGTCGGGCTTGCCATTATGG
>NZ_JBFUKF010000667.1:0-1753 GCF_056400985.1 Mucilaginibacter sp. P4_G9
CTTTTGGTGTATTGGCAATCCTTGTTGTTCCGGATTGGTGTATGCCATCCTTAGACATTTTTCGGATTGCATCAGATAATTCTTCCTTTTTAAACCAATATTGCAGTTCGCCGCAATTACATTCGCGAAGCCATTTATCCAATGTTTCGTGAAGTTTTATCACCGAATCTATGTCGATATCAGTAATATCATAATGTATAATAAGTTTTTCACCATCGGCACCTAATTCCATGCGGTTAGCTTCAAAGGGGATTTGCTCCGAATGAAAATGAAGCGCGTACTTATTCTGCGGTCCATATAAAAATATGCCTGGCAACTTACGTGTAAGTACGTAGCGCTTATAAAATATGGTGGCTGGGGTGAGAAGCGAACCAGGTAAGCCCTTAACAATATTCCATAAGTGTTTACCCACGCCTTTTACCTTACCCTTGGTTATGGAATGGGCAATTGCCGGCGGTGCAAGTTTTTTTCCTAAAACGGGCGTTATCATAGCCAAATACATTAGCGACATAGCCCCGCTTTTATGCTTCGGATCGTAATACAAAGGGTTATCAAGCCATATTGCAGTATTTAGCAGGTTGTTGTCAACTAAATATTTAGACGTAAACTGAAACCTTCGCCGGATGTAAGTACCATCTGTATTGCGTAAAAACCCATAGTCGGTTTTCTTAGGATTGCCTTTAAAAATAACTGAGGCAATTTTACCGGACAAATGGCTTTGATAGAATTTTCCGAGGGCCGCAGGGACTTCATCCAATAAGTCAAATACTTGTTTGTTGCGCAGTAAAATCCGGGTTACTTCTTGCGCCCCGGCAGCTAATACAAAAGTTTTTGCTTTAACCGTCAACAGTTCTTTATCGATAACACGCCTTATAACAAGAAATGAAATATTACCATTTTTATCGGGGGCCGAAAAATCCCGTGCCTCGTATCCACTCAGTAAAGTAAGATTTTGTCGTTCGGCTATATCTTTTTCATAACGCAGGCCAAAACGGGTAGGCATGCTCCAGCGCTCAATAACGTTATCTGTTACTACCCCTTCCTTAAAATTTTCGGCTATTTTTGTTCCTTTAAATGCAGGTATTTCATCTAAATTAAATTTAGGATCTCCGCATTCAAAATATTCGACTGTTTTAGGAACATATTCTTTTGTTTGGTTAAATAAATCCAAATCCCATGTGCAATGCCCGGCAACAGATGGACGCTCTATAAAGTCCACTTCGTCGTACATTACGCATCTGCCGCCCCAGGTTAACGACGAACCACCGAGCCCTTTGTTTGTACATTCATAAGGGTCATGGTGGTTAACCCGATTTCCAATTTCGATTGAATCATCAAGCTCATTTTTAACCGTTTGACCGGGGTAACCGTATTCAACTAACAAAACCGTTTTGTCGGAATTTAAACGTGTATATTCTAATGCGGTAATTATCCCGGCGGGGCCGGTACCCACAACACATAGATCAAAAATTTTATCTAAATTTTCAGACTTCATTTATTCTTAATATCTTCTGATAGGAAATTATTTCGCTTTTTTACCGGTACTGCGGGGTTACCTGTATATACCGTCCATGCTTCCATGTTTTTACTGATTACCGCTGCTGCTCCTAACACACTTCCTTCCGCACAACAAACACCGGGCAAAACAACAGCCTTGGCACAAATCCAAACATAAGGCTCTAATACAATTTGCTTTTTTAAATAAGTGAAAGCTATTTCGTTATAGTTGTGTGTTGCCCCACAAATGTAAGCA
>NZ_JBFUKF010000668.1:0-1751 GCF_056400985.1 Mucilaginibacter sp. P4_G9
TCCCTGTACTGTTCGGCAACCGGAAACGCTTTGGCAACTTTATCAAAAACGGCATCTGCTCCTTCCTTTAAATACGTAGCGGTCATCAAATTGGTTGTCTCTTTAGCATCAAMCAATTCAACATATTCCAGCATGTTGGCAAAAAGGTAATAAACCTGGTATGTATAATCTTTAGCTGGATATAAAACATCGTCAAGTTCCAAAATGAACGCTGTTTTGCGCTTATCAATATCTTTATACTTCATTGTCCCCGGCAAGGATTGTTATATTATACTCATTAAATAATACTCCGGCTTGTTGCAGCAAGGCTATTTCCGGTGCACGGAAAAGGTAAACAACCTCAACACCCAGATCGAGGCATAAAGTTAACATTTCGTGTGTATAACTGGAAGATTGTGGATCGGGAAGGCGAATAAGCTGCCCCGGTTTCAGCATAAAAGCGGGCAACTCAAGGTGATCGCCCATAATAACATCGTCGCCGTTCAGTTTGTTTTTTAGCTTATAGGCCGGCGCGGAATTAGCTGCTGTTATTAATATCTTCAATTTATTGTACAATTAAACCATCCTTCATCATCACCGTCCGATCCGACAGGTTGGCAAGATCTTCATTATGAGTAACAATTACAAAGGTTTGATTAAATTCCTTACGCAACTTAATGAAAAGTTCATGCAGTTCAAGCGCATTTACCGAATCGAGATTCCCCGAAGGCTCATCGGCAAAAATAAGCGCCGGGTTATTAATAAGCGCACGTGCCACTGCTACTCTTTGCTGTTCGCCGCCCGATAATTCATTTGGCTTATGGCTCATCCGTTCACCTAAACCCAGCAATACAAGCAGTTCTTTGGCTTTCTTTTCTGCTTCAGATTTAGATACACCTGCAATAAAGGCGGGGATACAAACATTTTCAATAGCGGTAAACTCGGCCAATAAATGGTGAAACTGGAAAATAAAGCCAATTTTACGGTTCCTGAAATCGCTGAGGTTCTTGTTATTGAGCTTACTTAGTTCAATATCATTAATATACAGCTGACCAGAATCGGGCCTGTCCAGCGTACCCAAAATATTAAGCAGGGAGCTTTTGCCTGCGCCCGATGCACCAACAATGGTAACAATTTCGCCACGCTGAACATCCAGATCAACCCCTTTTAATATTTGTAGCTGACCGTATGATTTAAAGATAGATTTGGCTTTAAGCATAGCGCAAAGTTAGTGTTTTGGTTGATTTTATTAGGAGACCCCAAATGGATTAAAACGGTGAGAAAAATTTAAAGGCCGGAAGGTAAAAAAGAAAACAAAACGTTGCTTGACTCGTATACAAATAAGTAAATTTAAACTCAAAAGAAATAAGCCTTATTACAGCCATCCTGATTTTTATATGATTAAACACCTTCAATTAATTTGTTGCATACTTCTTTTCGACCTATCGTTTATAAGCGCGCAACAGCTATTTGTTGAAAAATACCCGGTGAATGTTTACGGCGGCGCTATACAAAGCTGGACCATGGCGCAGGACAAGGAAGGAGTATTGTATATTGCCAATAATGACGGTGTGCTTAGATACGATGGCCTAAAGTGGGACCTGACAACTATTACCGATCAGAATTATGTTTTTTCGCTGGGGCTTAACTCAAAAAACGATATTTTTATAGGCTCCTATAATGAATTAGGATACCTCCATAAAGATAGCGCTGCAAATTATAAATATCACTCCTTATTACCCCTTGTCCCCAAACAGTACAAAAGCTTAAAT
>NZ_JBFUKF010000669.1:0-1744 GCF_056400985.1 Mucilaginibacter sp. P4_G9
TAGTAGCTGTACCGCTAAGCTCAATTTTAGCATTGTCGCTTACGTTAACATTGGCATTGTAAGTTTCAAGTTTCAATTTAGCAGTTGCATTGTTATGCAGGTTAACTTCCAGGTCAATAGCAGATACGTTACCAAATGATTTAACTTCGGCATTGTCATAAGCGCTGATGGCATGCAGGTCATTTGCTGTTACCCAAACTACCAGTTTTTCTTTGGTATATGATGCAATGCGTAATACTCCTTTTGAGCTTTGTACCAGTGCGCCTTCGGCATAGTATTTATTGTAAACCTTAACCTGGTCGGTTGTACCGGCAGATACATAAAGCTCCACATTACCGCGGATCTCGATCTTGTTGATATTGCTTACATCGGTTAAAACGGTAGCAACAGTTTTAGTATTTTTTGTAGATGCGAAAGTTGAGTTTGATAAACCGGCCACTAAAATTAATGAAGCAGCGATGGTAAATAATTTTGTTTTCATGATATTAATATTTTGATTGTCAAGTAATTGTATTGTTATATTTTTAAATACACCAATAAGACGCCCCCGTTTTTAAAACGTTACATGCATTTTGGCTGAATTAGACGTACCCCCTGTTTTCCTCGGCGAACGGGGTGAAATCATCGGTGAATGGCGGGATTATTTTTGAAGGAGAAGACGCAATATTATAACTATAGCTGTTTATATGAGCATACAGCTACCCGAAAACAAAAGTTTCTGTTATGATTTAGAAGGATAGCGCCAAACTGATCCTTAACCTGGGAATTGTTTATTAAAGATCTGCTTAAAAAGTTACACCCAATTGCAGGCCGGTAGTTACAGAAACCGGCTGGTTATTGCCAAACCTTACCGGCAAGGGCACCGAAACAAAAAAACCGGCATCCTTACCCTTAAAAACCACCTGGTTAAAAACCGGTGTAAACCCAAAACGGCCATTTGTTTCAAAAGCCATACGGCCAATAAAGGTAAAGCCATGTTTAAACCGAAACATGGCGCCCGGATGAAATAAAACAGAATTTACTTTTGATATATTTTTTTCTGTGCGGATTGCAGGTGCAATCTCAAAGCTCACACCAAAGTGGTCGCTTTTTAAAATATTAACTCCAAAGGGAAAGGCAATGGTGTAGATGTCAGAAAAATTGCTGGTGACCCCATCTTTATTCCAGCTTGCAACAGGATTTAAAACACTAAAGTAACCGGTAACTTTAGGATAATTTGCCGGCTGCTGTGCATGGCTGATTTTTGCGGCTCCTAAAATGAAAATTACAATGATTATATATGGTTTGTATAGCTTTATAGGTAAATGCATGCGCAATAATATAAAAGCGTCCCCTGTTAAAATTGTATAAATTTAACTATTGGTATCCTTTTTACTTTTCGGATGATTTTTTATACCGGAAGGACTTTCCACTGTGTTAGCGCGCTTAATCTGCGTCGTATTTATTGAGCTAAAATGCATTCCCTAATACATAACAAAAAACTCAATTTTTGATATAACAGATAAAAGTCAGACCCAAAAACATTTATACTTTCGAATACTGTATAAATAATTAAAAAAACATTTATTTAATGTATAATAAATAATATTAAAGTTATTATTGAATACCTTTGCCCGGATTATTAAGTAATTATTGAATAATAAAACATATTACCAAATTATAAATTTAAAAACCCTGCAAACAATGAAAACTATTAAAACCCTGATTTTATTAACGCTAATGACGGGCGTAATCACCTTAAATT
>NZ_JBFUKF010000670.1:0-1741 GCF_056400985.1 Mucilaginibacter sp. P4_G9
ACGTGTCACCTTCCCAATCAAAATTATGATCGATAACTACAGATTTTGGCACAAAACCCGCATTGTCGGTTTCGCTAAAGCTCAGATCTTCATCCGGACTGCCAATTTCGTAACCAAATAATGAATCGTCCCAATTGATAGTGCCCGAAATTGCTTTTGCATATGGATCCAACAATAATTTGTTAGGATTAAAAYGGTGGCCGTTTTGGGGATCAAATGAGCCGCTTACTTTGTAACCATATAGTTGGCCGGGTTTTAAATCAGCAACGTATACATGCCATATTAGTTCGGAGTATTCGGTGATCTTTATTTTTTCTGATTCAATTTCATCTTCAGGGGAATTAAACAGGCAAAGATCAACTGCGGTAGCGTTCTCGGAGTATAGCGTAAAGTTAACGCCCTCGCCGTCCCATGTAGCGCCGAGCGGGAATGATTTACCGGGGTATGTTGTAATTTTCATATGTTATTATTAGGGGCATTTAAATTCCATATTACACCATCTTAAATTAAAATCAGGCGGATTTGTTTGCTGTATACAGCATTTTGTTTAACACACACTGATAATCATCATGTAAAACGTGAATTTAACTATTGCCTTTTGTTTAAATAAGTTAATTAATAATTGATAATTGAAATAATGCTGTGTAGATTTGTATATCAGTTAATAAACCTATGAGCAAAAAAATATTTGTTGTGGAAGACGATGCCGATTTGTCTGAAGCAATACAAATCATCCTAAGAGAAAACGGGTATATCGCCGTTGCGTCCCTTGATAAAAACTCCATCAAAGGTGTGATCCTTCAAATGCCAGATCTTGTTTTGGTTGACAATAGGCTAAAGGATGGCCTTGGTAGCGAACTATGCATAGCTATAAAGCAACATCCGTTGACAAGTCATATCCCGGTTATACTTATATCCGGCTATACAAATCTCGCCGATATTGCAAAGGTTTGCGGTGCTGATGCCTGGTTAAACAAACCATTTGAATCAACAGAACTAACTAACCTCGTTGATCATTATTTACAACATGTTGCTTAATTTTTAAGAAATAGGTTATCGCATTTAATGCCTCTTTGAAACGGGATAGAGATTTAAATTTGTCTAATCAATTCTTACCATCATGAAAGAAAAAAAAGAAGCTTACCCGTTTAATAAATTAGCAAAACCTGCCCAACGCGCTTTGGTTAATGCGGGTATCACCCATCTTAAACAACTATCAAACTTCAAAGAAACTGAATTAATGCAGCTTCATGGCATAGGTAAAAATGCGTTGCAAATGCTTAAGCTTGCAATGGCCGATCAAAACATCACCTTTAAATAAAAAAAATTGCTTTATTGATGGATCAACTCAAGGTGACGGTACTGCCTGGTGTTTCTGTAGATTTTCTTTTTGACCTTATTTTTACAATTTGGTATAATACACCTGCAATGTAAAGCGTGACAAGGATCAGAAGCCCCATTTTCGCTACCGGATCATTTGGGTCGGCGGCCAGGGGATGACTGATAGGTAACCTTGTTAAGGTTTCGATTATTGCAGGGATCATCGAAAAAAACAGGGTTGATGACATTACTATGGTTTGAATATATTCTGCACCCTTCCCAAAAAAGCGGATTGATTTGGCGTATACGCCCATAGGAAGCAACAGTAAAACAATAACTGCCAAACCATGCCCGGCACTCAAATGCCCGGTTTTCATGATTGGGAATGCTGTAAGGCATCCAATTGCGGTTAATATTATAT
>NZ_JBFUKF010000671.1:0-1739 GCF_056400985.1 Mucilaginibacter sp. P4_G9
GTTTACCTGTATACCAAAGAAACTTATTTATGGTATGATGCCTTACCCGATTATAAAACCTTTGCTCCGCGCTCATTCACAGGCGCTAATGAATTGGCCGCACTTACCAGCGAGGTAGATAAACTTTCGCAATATAAAATTAACCCGGCAACGGGGTTTCCGTACGAGTATTACGCTGCCGATCCGGGTTCGGCTAAATACTCGTTTATTGATGATGGGTCTGTTTCTGCAGAGTTGGGCGGAGTAAGCGGCGATTTTGGATTTTCGGTGTTGTACCAGGAAGCCAACGACCTGCGCGTAAAATATGTATATCCGGGTTCGCCTGCTGATAACGCAGGTATTAAAAGGGGAGACCAAATTGTAAAACTTAATAACCGTACCAGTTTGGATTATGATAACGGCACCAATGTAAACTTTGTAGTAAATGCAGTTTTTGGCACCGACCCAATTACAATGACGCTTAAGAAGGCGGATAATACTAACGTCGATGTGTCGTTAACTGTAGCCGAATATACCATTAACCCGGTTTTAAAATACAAGGTTTTTACTATGGGTGATAAAAAAATAGGATATATTGTTTTTAATACTTTTACTGTAATAGCAAACGCCCGCCCTCAGTTATTAAAAGCTTTTAATGACTTTAGCACTGCGGGTATTACAGACCTGGTTGTCGACCTGCGCTATAATGGCGGTGGAAGTGTTGAAACAGCCGAATACCTGGATAACCTGATTGTACCTGCTGCAAAAAGCGGCACCCAGATGTTTACCTATTATTATAATAATAAGCTGCAGGCTGATAACCACCCGCTGCTAAGCGCTATATACGATATTAATAAAGGGGATTTTTTACCTGCTAATAACCGGGTTAACTTTGCCAAAAATGGTTCGTTAAATATAAGTAAGGTGTTTTTTATAGTAACTGGTTCAACCGCATCAGCAAGTGAGCTAACTATTAATAACCTGCGCCCCGAAATGGAAGTTAACCTTATAGGTCGTACCAGTTATGGCAAGCCGGTAGGCTTTTTTGCTATAGATATTAATAAATATCAATTATATGTGCCACAGTTTGAAACCAAAAACTCAGCCAATCAGGGTGGTTATTATTCAGGGATGACGCCAGGCTCAACAGATTATCCGGGTAAACTTGATTATGACGATGTAACAAAGGATTTTGGCGATAGTACAGAGGTATTACTGCAACACGCGTTAAACTATATTAGTACAGGCGTTTATGATGTGTCAGGTCCGAAGGTTCAAAGTTTGGCAAAAGCCAAAACCATGTCGGCACAGCAAGTTTCAGATATGACACTTAAGCTTGATGAGCGTAAATTTAAAGGGATGGTGGGTAAAAAAGAGTTCCGCCATAAATAAGATATAAGCTGAAAGCATAAGGCCAAAAGCCCAAAGCCATTTGTGGAAACGGGGCAAAAGATGATCGTCTTTTGTCCCGTTTTCTTTCGTATATGTAGCCTACCGCGGCACGCACAAAGCATAATTATGCTTTATCTGCAACACATTCGTTCCGGAAAGAGCAGGAGAATTAATCTGCAAGTTCGCGCAGATCAACGGGTACCACACGCGAAATGCCCTGCTCAACCATGGTTACACCATAAATTACATCGGTACTGGCAATGGTGCGCTTGTTATGCGATACGATGATGAATTGCGAATCCTTAGAGAAAGTGCGGATAATATTATTGAACTTATCAATATTGGTATCATCAAGCGGAGCGTCTACC
>NZ_JBFUKF010000672.1:0-1739 GCF_056400985.1 Mucilaginibacter sp. P4_G9
ACCCGGCCATACATAAGCTTATTATGCTGATGATCGCTTTCATAACTCATTCAGTTGAAGAGTAAGGGGTATTTTTGAAGAAAAAACCTGGGTGTTGTTATAACGTAACTTTTTTTCCCGGTAAACTCTCACCGGAAGCTCAGTACCATCTTTTACCGGCAGGATAAAGCGAAAATTGCCTAACTGATCGGCACTGGTTTTATAAAGTCCGTTGGCCAGTACAATCAGCACATTGGGGACAGGTTGCCCTTGCATATCTACAACCAAACCACTGATAGTTAATGAATCAGTTTGTTTTTTCAAATGCAACTCAATAGGCGTTCGCCCATCAGCAGGAATAGTTATCTGCTGGCTTTGCCGGTAAAAACCAATCACCGCCGGAGTAACAGAAATGGTTTTTCCTAATAAATTAGTTGGCAGTTCGGTAAAAGTTACCACACCATTTTCTATCCTTGCTGAGTCGGGTTTGTTGAACAAAACTTTAAGCAATCCGCCATTTACCAGCTCATTTTTACTTTCATCACCAAAAACAATGAATTTGATATTAAATGAATCAGCTTCCGGAGAAAGCTTTAACCCAAAATAGATGATCAGGCAAAAAATAACTGCAGGCCCACCAAGCGCTAAAGTGCCATTAAACAGTTTACCGCTATACTTCGCGTGCGCTTTTAAAGCACCAAATAAAAACCCCGATGCAATCAGGGCAACAAAAACCAAAAGAAAAAAATAAACTTGCGGACTTAAATTTGCAGCTTTATTGCTAAAGATCATAAGTATTACAGCCGCCGCCACAAACAACACAAAGCCCAACCCGGTTATAATAACCCAACTTAAAGGTGAAACAGTTTTATTGGTTTCGACTGACATTATAAGTAAAAGGCTGTGTATTATAAAGTTAGATATATTTTTTCATTTACAATAATACAAATTACTGATTTCTGACCATTGGCGCCTGATAAAATCAAAAACAATAAAGAAGCCAAAGCAACCCCGTTGTCATACTTTAAAGTTTACTACTTCTTTAAAGCATGAACAAATCTAACTATGGTTGAATGACACCTCACATATATCTTGCGACCTTTATCCCCAATCGCTTAACATCTAAATTCCGTATCTTTGGTCAAATACTTTTGTATGTCTAAAAAGAAAAGCAACTCTTCTATAGTTCAGGTACTTACACAAATGGTACTTGATATATTCGAACAAAACGGCAATACGCCACTAAACTATAAACAGGTTTCTGCTAAATTAAACGTTCGCGATCCCGAATCCCGCGAAATCATATTTGATATTTTAAAGGATGAGGCCCAAAAATCAACACTCAAAGAAGTTTCACCTGGTAAATTTCAGCTACTTGAATTAAAAACGTTTATTGAAGGTCGGGTTGATCTCACCAACGATGGGTCGGCTTTTATTATTACCGATGATGAATTTGAAAGTGACATTTTTGTTGCACCACGCAAACTACGTAATGCCCTGCATGGAGATAGGGTTAAGGTTTATGTGTACGCCATAAGCAAGGGAAAGCGCAAAGAGGGTGAAATCATAGAACTACTGCAGCGTGCTAAAATGGAATTTACAGGAATTGTAAAGCTATCAGAACGCTTTGCTTTTTTTATCCCGGACGACCGCAAAATGATGCATGATATTTTTATCCCGATGAGTGAACTCAACGGAGCTAAAAATGGAATAAAAGCTGTTGCAGAGATAACCGATTGGCCGGCCGAAGCAAAAAATCC
>NZ_JBFUKF010000673.1:0-1738 GCF_056400985.1 Mucilaginibacter sp. P4_G9
ACCGCCATGAGGCTTAGGGTTTTCCTATTGATTTTTTTGATGCAGTTTGTGCTGCGTACGGTAAACGCGCAAAATAACCAGTTACTTTTTTCGCACCTCGATATCAAAGCGGGCCTGTCGCATAACCAGGTAAACTGCATTTATAAAGATAAAAAGGGGTTTATGTGGTTCGGCACACTATCGGGCTTAAATAAGTACGATGGCTATAGCTTTAAAACCTTTAAACACATTGACGGCGATACCACAACCTTAGATGACGATTATATTGTAAGCATAAACCCCGGTCCCGAAAATAAATTGTGGATAGAGACCCGTACGGGTTTTAACATATATGATCCTGCTACAGAAAAGTTTAGCAAAAATCTGAAGGATTTTATGTATAAAATTAAAGTGTATGATACGTACATTTTAGCCATTAAAAAGGATAGGTTCGGCAACTTTTGGTTCCTGGAACACAATAAAAACCAGGGTATTTTTAAGTATGATCCCGTAACAAAAGAGACTATCAAACTGGTTCATAAGGATGGCGATACTACTTCTATTTATTCAAACCTGGTTACCGATCTGTCGGTTGATTCAAAAGGAAATATCTGGGTTGTATCCAGTTCCGGCATATTAGAACGGCTCGATCCCCGGAGCTATAAAGTTAATTACAGGCTAAAACTGGGCCAGCTACCTGCGGCTTTAAGCACAACCTATAAGATATTTATTGATAAGCAGGATGATATCTGGGCTTTTGTCCCCAGTTACTCAAAAGGGGTATTTTTTATCAGCCTCAAAAACAAAATATTTAAGCATCTTTTAAAATCAACCGGCAATATAAATACCGATGTAATATCAGACGTAACGCAAGACTTTCAAAACAGGATGTGGATTGTTACCGACCATGGCGGTATAAATTTGCTAAACAAGCAGGATTTTAAAACTCAATACCTGCTTAACCGCGAAGACGATGATAAAACAGTAGGCCAAAATAGTATCATCTGTGTTTATGTGGATGATTTAGGTATTATTTGGTGCGGTACTTATAAGCATGGGATTAGCTATTATCATCAAAGCATTATTAAGTTTGCCAATTATACACATCATCTATCTGATAAAAATAGCCTGCCGTTTAGCGATGTTAACAGCTTTGCCGAAGACAAACTGGGCAATATATGGATTGGCACCAATGGGGGAGGGCTAATTTACTGGGACAGGAAGGCAGACACTTTTAAGCAATATTTGCACAACGCCGACAATAAAAACAGCCTTACCAACAACGTGATAGTTAAGCTGTTTATAGATCATGAACAAAAATTGTGGATAGGCACCTACTATGGTGGTCTTGATTGTTTTGATGGCAATGTTTTTAAACACTACAAGCATTCTGATGCCAATGCCAACAGCATATCTGAAGACAGAGTTTGCATCATAGCAGAAGATAGTGAAAACAATTTGTTAGTGGGCACCATATCGGCCGGTTTGAATATCCTTGATAAAAACAGGAATGTTGTAGCTGTTTACCGGTTTGAAGGAGATATGAGTAAAAACACTATTCATTCCAATTATATAAGTTCGGTAATTGAAGACAGGCATAAAAATTTATGGATTGTAACGGCTTATGGTTTAGACCTCTTACTGAAAAAAAACCATCGGTTTCTACACTATTTACATGATGATAATAATCCCAACAGCCTGATTAATAATAATACCAATAATATTCTTGAAGATACAGATGGCCTGATCTGGATAAGCA
>NZ_JBFUKF010000674.1:0-1726 GCF_056400985.1 Mucilaginibacter sp. P4_G9
AAGCAGCGCTGATTAACCCGATAAAAAGTTTAAGAAGCGAGTAAGGAGCTAAAAGCCGAAGGCTTAAAGCTAAAAGCAATATACACGGTTTTATAAAAGCTTTAGGCTTTGTGCCTTCAGCTTTAAGCTTAAAAATATAGCAATGATTAAGAATTATTTAAAAGTAGCCTGGCGTAATTTGTTGAGAAACAAAACGCATACCTTTATTAATGCTGCAGGGCTTTCGGTAGGACTGGTTTGCAGCCTGCTTATTTTGCTATGGGTGCAGGATGAGTTGAGTATGGATTCGGGGTTAAAAAACGGATCTCGTATTTACTCGGTATATGAGTTGCAGAATTACGATCATAAAATTCATGGCAGCTTTAATACTCCCGGCAGTACTGCCGATGAAATGAAAAAGGTACTGCCCGAAGTGCAGTATGCTATGAACCTGGGGTTCAATCAGATCAATACTTTCCAGGTTGGCGATAAGATACTAAAGCAAACGGGGACATCGGCGGGTGCCGATTATTTTAAAATATTTAGCTTCAGGTTATTACAGGGCAACGTGCAAAACACTTTAAACACACCCGCGAGCCTGGCCATATCCCACAAAATGGCTAACGCATTTTTTGGCAGCCCCCAGGCCGCAATAGGCAAAACTATCCGGTACGAAAATCACAAAAACTTAACGGTAACGGCTGTATTTGAAGACCTGCCTAAAAATACCTCGCAAAAATTTGAGTATCTTGTAAACTGGGATAACTTTTTAGAAGAAAATACCTGGGCCAGGGATTGGGGCAATCAGGGACCGGGGCTAATCATTATGCTGCGGGCAAATGCTGATCCGGTAAAATTTGAAAAAAAGATTAGCCATTTTTTGGACAAATATAACGGCACCAACCGCAAAACATCTACTTTTATTATTGATCTGGGTATAAAACGTTACCCCGAACTATACTTACATGGCAATTTTGAGGATGGTAAATTTGTGGGTGGGCGTATTGAGTATGTTAACATATTTAGCATTGTCGCCATTTTTATCCTGCTTATAGCCTGCATCAATTTCATGAATTTATCTACGGCCCGCTCGGTTAAGCGAGCTAAAGAAATTGGGGTACGTAAAGTAGTTGGGGCAGTGCGGTCGGTTTTAGTACAACAGTTTATCAGCGAGTCGTTGCTTATTACATTCATATCGGTAATTATATCGCTGGTACTATTAATTTTATTACTGCCTGTATTTAACCAGGTAACTCAAAAACAAATTGATTTGCCATTTAACCAGGTTGCTTTCTGGGTAAAACTGGCTGCTATTACCTTAATAACCGGATTAGTATCGGGCAGTTATCCGGCCTTGTTTCTATCATCGTTTAACCCGGTAAAAGTTTTAAAAGGAACCTTAAAATTAGATTCGGGCACTACTATCTTCCGTAAAGGACTGGTGGTATTTCAGTTTGTGTTATCGGTTGTATTAATCACCGGCACTATCGTTATATCAAAACAGATGAATTATATCCAATCTAAAAACCTGGGATATGATAAAGAAAACCTGGTGTACATTCCGCTTGAAGGCGATCTTACTGCTAAATACAGTCTGTTTAAAAACGAGGCATTGCGGTTGCCGGGCATACAAACGGTAACGCGGATGAGCGATGCACCCACAAATATCCAGAACGGAACAGGCGGTGTTGACTGGATTGGCAAAGACCCCAACATAAACATCCAGTTCACCCAATCATCTGTAGGG
>NZ_JBFUKF010000675.1:0-1702 GCF_056400985.1 Mucilaginibacter sp. P4_G9
AGTTGAGGCAGCAGAAGAAAAGCAGGAAGATTCGCATGCGTCGGCGATAAAACCTCCAAAAGTGAAAGAAAGAAAAACTTTGCTAAACCCTACCGACGAAACGCAGGTACGCAAGATATGTGGTCACGATTTGAAGTTTACCAACCTGAGTAAAATTTACTGGCCCGAGGATAATGTAACCAAACGCGATATGTTTAATTATTATTAACAGGTTGCCGAGTATATTTTACCTTATTTGAAAGACAGGCCGATGTCGCTCAACCGTTTTCCCGGGGGGATTCATGGGCCAAGTTTTTATCAAAAGGATGTAAAAGATAAAGCTCCAGATTGGGCCAAAACTTTCCCTTACACCAACGGGGAGGGCGAGCATAAGGAATATTTAGTTGGTACAGATGAAGCCAGTTTGCTATGGATGGCCTCCCTTGGTTGTATTGAAATGAACCCCTGGTTTAGTCGTATACAATCGCCGGATAACCCGGATTACTGCGTAATAGACCTTGATCCTGATAAAAACACTTTCGACCAGGTGATAGAAGCTGCCCTTGAGGTTAAAAAGGTGCTGGATGCCATTGATGTGCCCTCATACTGCAAAACATCCGGCTCTACCGGCATGCATATTTATATCCCGATGGATGCGAGGTATAGTTATGACCAAACACAGCTGTTTGCCCGCATTATTGTAAATATTGTTCACAAACAAATACCCGGTTATACCAGCCTGGAACGCATGGTAGCCAACCGTAAGGGAAAAATGTATTTGGATTTTTTACAGAACCGTCCCGGCGCAACCATCGCCGGTCCGTATTCGCTCAGACCAAAGGTTGGTGCAACGGTATCTATGCCCCTGCATTGGGACGAAGTAAAACCCGGCCTTACCATGAAGCACTTTACAATATTTAATTCTATCGACAGGCTAAAAACCGAAGGCGATCTTTTCAAAGGAGTTTTGGGCAAAGCTATCAACCTGGAAAAAGCGATTAAGAAAGCGCAAGGTATTTTTAGTTAGCGGCTTGCAGCGGTGGTTTAGAATATTTATGAAGTATTTGAAAAAAAAGTTTTTTTGTCATCCTGAACGTAGTGAAGGATCTGTTATTGGCCATGCTTCTTCGCCCTGTACAGTCTGCGAATAGATCCTTCACTGCGTTCAGGATGACAAACATTTCAAAACCTCATTTCGTTCCCGAATTTTACAAATCGTATGAAAAAAAGCTGCAGCTACCAATGACTAACGACAGCGCGGCGCAATGACCAATGACCAACTACCCAAGAGGCAGCTTCACTACGAAAATGGATCCTTTACCTTCATGGCTTTCAACGTTTACGGTGCCATTGTGGCTTTCAACTATTTGCCGAACGATGCTGAGGCCCAGGCCGGTTGATTTTTCCCCCCTGATGCCAGGGCGCCCTGTTTTAGTAAAACGGGTAAATATTTCGGGCAACATTTCTGTGGATATGCCCATACCATAATCTTGTACCTCAATCACAATTTCGTTGTCAGCTTCGCTCAGTCTGATGTCAATGCGGTCATCATCCTTTGAAAATTTAACAGCATTGCTTACCAGGTTATCAATAATCCGGTAAAATTTTTCCTTATTAATTGATACATAAGCAGGGTTTATGCTGCTGRTGAATAATATATCGGCTTTCAGGTGGTTTTTCCAGCTTTGTACAGCTGTTTTAAGTAGTTTATTCAACTCCGTCC
>NZ_JBFUKF010000676.1:0-1695 GCF_056400985.1 Mucilaginibacter sp. P4_G9
GGCAAGTTTAAACCGGTAATCCAGGTGAGCTTAAACAAGGTTGGTGCAACAAAATATTATACCGATGCCGCACAGGCCTATAACAAAGTTCCATTTGTATCTAAGATCAATCCCGATATCAGCGATTATGTAACTCAAAAAGCTATAGATGGCTTATTTGTGGAAATAGCTAAAGAAGAGCTGAACATCCGCCAAAACCTGGGTGCACGTACCACGCCATTGTTGCAAAAAGTGTTTTCTTTTGCTGATAAGAAGAAAAACGGCCAATAATAACTTTAAAATTCTAATAATCTCCTTTGATAATCAGTTTACGATATAATAAACATGGTTGAAAAATGCTTCTTGCTGCGAAGGGTTGCCCATAAATTAATAAACTAATTGGTAATTGTAAAATGGGAAGTATTCGCTTCGTTTGATTTTATAGATCTTGTACAAAAAGAAGTTTAAACCGAAGGACCTGTCTGTAAATATTAGCCACCAGTATCATGACTATGAGGAAAAGGCTCAAATTGGCCCTTGAATTTGAGATAGCTATCTGATGTCATAAGAGAATAACATGCCTGAATAAACGATATCATAATATTAGTTTATCAGGTGGGTTGTACTGTTGGAGATCTTAAATTTTTGTAAGCCTGTTGTTAAGTTTTTTGATGATATTCAAATACGGCCTAATGCCCCAATTCTAATTGATTTTTCACCAATTCATAGTATTTACCTCTTTGAGTCGTTAGTTCATCATGAGTTCCGATTTCGTCAACTTCCCCTTTATTTAATACAATAATTTGGTCTGCGTTTCGAACGGTACTTAGTCTATGAGCAATAACAACGACAGTTTTTGAGGCAGCGTTTCCACAAATTCCCATAGGCAAGCTGTCTCCAAAGCAAGTTTAACACGTGCCTTATCAATATTCTTTTCCTGCATCGCAACATTTTGCGCAATAGATGTATTATAAATGAATCCGTCTTGCATAACTACGCCACATTTTTGGCGATAATCGTTGGTGTCCGTTACTTTCATGTCTTGATCGTCAAAGATAATCTTACCCTGCTGAGGTTCATAAAAGGCCAGCAATAGCTTAAGTAAAGTAGTTTTACCACTGCCGCTCGCGCCTACAATGGCGGTAATTTTTCCTTTGGGAATACTAAACGCCGAAGTTATAGATATGCTATATGGAGGCGCACGCAGCTTTAACGAATGTGCAACCCACTCTGGGTCATGCTCAGAGTTGACAGCCTGCGGCACCTATAACTCCTGCAGTGATAAATGTGTGATTAACAGCCAGGCAGCCTGAAACAAAGGTATCTTTAAACTCTGCAACGCCTTTGAAAACAGCAAGAGGTTATTCCGTTTCCGGGGTGGCCTCTTGCTGTTTCTATCATGTATAACTATAGCTCGTTATTATTGAGAATGTCCGTTATCGTTGCCTCAATTTTTTTGTTCGAGACGATTTTATATTGTCCAGAATTGAAATTTAACATCCCATCAATAACAGCCCCTTTTTTATCGTAACGCTTTCCGGTTATTTCAATGGCGCGATTGGCCGATATTACCCCATCAAATTTGCAGGGAAAATTTTGTTGTTTTCCGGTACTTATATTTGTAATTGCCAGGTAACTGGAAGAAGAATCGATATAAAGGATCATGAAGTAAAGAACCTTCTTGTTTTTTTCCACTGTGAATGAATCCGATTTAAA
>NZ_JBFUKF010000677.1:0-1693 GCF_056400985.1 Mucilaginibacter sp. P4_G9
CCAATAACACATACCCCGTTCCACTGGTAGCTTTTCCATACCTGGCTGGCTAAAAACGTACCAGAGGCGCCGCCTATAAAATAAGATACCATGTATACCGTATTCAATCTGTTGCGGGCCTCTGGTATCAATGAGAAAATTATCGATTGGTTGGATATATGTGTAGCCTGCACACCCATATCAAGCACAATAACCCCTATAACTAACCCAATGATACTATGGGTAGAGAAATAAAAAATGATAAACGAGACGAACACCAGCAGCAATGTGTAACCCGATAATTTATAGGCATTCATTTTGTCGCTTAATCTGCCCATCAGCCCGGCGGCTAAAGCGCCAAAAGCCCCAACCAGGCCAAAAGCACCGGCTACCGCACTGCCCGCATTAAACTGGGGTTGTTTCAATAAAAATACAAGTGTTGTCCAAAAAGCGCTGAAACCTGCAAAGCACAGGGCCCCACGAAACGCTGCCATCCTTAACTTAGGTTCTGTTTTAAACAAATGAATGAGCGATTTCATCAGGTTTTTATAATTGCCCTTATAATCGGGCTCAACCTCGGGTAAAAAGAAAAACAGCATTAGCCACATAGCCAGCATCAGCCCGGTTGCTATATAGTACATTGCTCTCCAGCCAAAGTGTTCGCCTACAAAACCGCTTAAGGTACGCGAGAGTAGTATTCCTATTAGTAACCCACTCATTACAAAACCTATTTTTTTACCCCGCTCATGCGGTTTAGCCAGGTGGGCTGCCATAGGTATCAATAATTGTGGTATTACAGATGATACGCCAACTAAAAAACCTGCTATAGTTAATATGGTTACAGAGGGGGCCAGGGCGCTTATCAGCAGGGAGAAAATGACCAATATAAAATCAATCAATATTAACCGTTTTCGCCTAACCATGTCGGCCAGGGGGATGATGAAAAGCAAGCCGGTTGCATAACCTATTTGTGTAAACAGCGATACCCGCTGCGCTTTTTTATCGGTGATGTTAAAAGTGTGCGCTATATCGGCCAGTAAAGGTTGATTGTAGTAAATATTAGCCACTACCAACCCCGTAGCGATGGTCATGATCCATAAAGTGAACGACGTTAAGTGAGGATGTGTTTTGGGCGACCAGGTAGCTGTCATGGGCAGAAAAAATATAAAATACGCCGCAAAAATGCAGAAGCAATCTTAAAATCATGCTTGTTTAAAGTAATTTTTACACACGGGCTTACAATATCTCCAAAGGTTAGGAGTTTATTATTTTAATAAAAACGGATATTTTTTTCCTAATTGGAATAAAAAAATGAGTTTTATGGCTATTTTTTATTTTTGTAGCGTTGTTTTGGAATAAAATTTGATTAAAATTTATTAAAACATGATTTTTTAATGAATTTTAATATTTTTAACTTGTAATTTGTATATATTTTATGTTTTTGATAAAAAAATTTGAATAAAACACAATTATTTATGGTTTGTTTTGTTTGTTAAATAGATTAAGATTAAAAATTTAAAAAATTATCACATTAACAATAATTTATTTGTATTTTTGAGAATCGATCAGCAGAATTGAGTGGTTTTGGTAAATGTTACAATAAAATTACAAAATAATGCTTGATAATATAAAAACTTAGTGTTATTTTTACACTATAACAAAAACACAAAATAGTCTTCTCATAATTTAGGTTTATAATTGGTTAGTAAAGGCC
>NZ_JBFUKF010000678.1:0-1688 GCF_056400985.1 Mucilaginibacter sp. P4_G9
TAGAGCGAAKTATCGTATTATTGAAAACTCAATCACCCACAAATTCTTTAATTGTTCTTAGCCCTGGCGTTGTTTGTACTTAGGATTCTTCTTGTTAATAACATAAAGTTTCCCGTTACGGCGAATGATCTTGCAATCAGCGCTGCGTTTCTTAATGGATGCTCTAACTTTCATCTCTTTATTATTTATATCTATAGGTTATTCTACCCTTACTTAAATCGTATGGACTCATTTCTAATTTCACTCTGTCGCCAGGTAAAATTTTGATGTAGTGCATACGCATCTTGCCGGAAATATGTGCAATAATCTCATGACCATTTTCCAGCTCAACCCTGAACATTGCATTTGACAATGCCTCTCTAATTGTACCGTCTTGCTCAATCGAAGATTGTTTAGCCATATTTTGTTGATTATTACTTAATTATCCGCCCTAAAACCGGGATGCAAAATTAATAAAAATTATTTAATTATTATTTTTTTCTTTTAAAACATTATCAACATATTCAAACGTTGATAAAATGTCTGGTTTACCTTTACCTACGGCAACTGTATGCTCATAGTGTGCCGATACCTTTTTATCTACTGTTGATACTGTCCAGCCATCATCCCAAAACTTAACACCGGCACGGCCCGCGTTTATCATCGGTTCAATAGCTATTACCATACCTTCCTCAAGCTTAGTACCAGCGCCTCGTTTGCCGTAGTTTGGCACTTCGGGTTTTTCATGTAACTGAAGCCCCACTCCATGCCCTACAAGCTCTTTAACTACACCAAAGCCATTCTTTTCAGCATGTTCCTGTACGGCATGGCCTATATCACCTATCCGCATACCTACAACGGCCTTTGCCACACCGAGGTCTAAACACTCCTGCGTAACACGCATAAGCTTCTTGGTGTGCTCTGATACCTCGCCAATGGCAAAGGTATAAGCCGAGTCGCCAAAGTATTTGTTTAAGATAACGCCACAGTCAACAGAAACAAGATCACCATCGGTTAAAACATGCTTGCCTGGAAAACCATGCACAACCTGATCGTTCAGGGAGATGCATAGTGAATAAGGAAAACCATGATAGTTTAAAAAAGCAGGCACGCCGCCGTTATCGCGTATAAAAGTTTCAGCCAGTTTGTCCAACTCGATCGTTCTTATCCCGGGACCAATAACTTTCGCTATTTCGCCAAGGGTTTTTGATACGAGTAACGAACTTTCCCTTATGAGTTCTATCTCCTCGACAGACTTATAATTGATTTTTGACATCTTGTATATTAGATCGCTGTCGGAGTTGTTCCGGCAGCAGCAGGCATTGCTGTACGTCCTTTAATTCGTCCGGTTTTCATTAAACCATCATAATGGCGCATCAACAGGTGGCTTTCTATTTGTTGCAATGTATCAAGCACAACACCTACCAGGATGATTAATGATGTACCACCAAAGAATCTTGCGAAAATTGGAGACACACCAACCAAACTGGCAATTGCCGGGATGATTGCTATAATAGCAAGGAAAATAGATCCGGGTAAGGTAATTTTTGAAATTACGCCATCTATATAATCTGCAGTTGTTTTACCTGGTTTAACGCCGGGGATAAATCCGCCATTCTTCTTCATATCATCAGCCATCTGGTTAGGATTAACCGTAATAGCTGTATAGAAGTAGGTGAACAGAATGATCAACACGCCAAACAGCAAAT
>NZ_JBFUKF010000679.1:0-1684 GCF_056400985.1 Mucilaginibacter sp. P4_G9
TGCGCCAACTTCATCAACCACTGCCGCTTTGGTAATGGGGGATGCACTTGCCGTTGCTTTAATGGAATCGCGTGGCTTCAAACAACATGATTTTGCACGTTTTCATCCCGGCGGAAGCCTGGGGCGCAAATTGCTTACAAAAGTTAAAGATCTTATGCGGACCGATAAACTGCCATTTATTGAGGAGCAGGCAACGTTCATGAATCTGTTATTAAAAATGTCTGAAGGGAGGTTGGGTATGGTAATGGTAGGAGAGGCTGCTTATATTAAAGGTATAGTTACCGACGGAGATTTGAGAAGAGCCTTATTAAAACACCCTGATACAGCGACTTTAACCATAGTAGAAATAATGACCGAAAATCCTGTTATTATAGACGAAGACGAGTTTGCAAGCCACGCAGAACAGCTTATGCTGGAAAAAAAAATTACTACTTTGCTTGTAGGTTCAGCACTAAAAAGGTCAATTTCGGGGGTTTACCAGCTCTACAATCCTTAAGCCGAGCAAAAATATTCCTGCCAGGACCGTGCCCCGGATCTACGGAGTAATAAATCCCGCAGGAAGACCCTACATAATTTCTCCCAAAAATGGGCAGACAACTGATTAACAATTATGGATATACGTGAAAAGCGAGGATGATAACAAATAACTCAGATTTCGTAAATCACCTGGCAATCTGTAAGATACTAAATGGAGCCATTCTTTAACGTGCCAGGGACAATGATTGTAGCAAAATTAATTAACTTTACCCCGTCTATACTACCTTATAAATGTTTGAACCAACCCCAACTACCCGCATTGCAATAATTGGCCTTGGCTATGTTGGCTTACCATTAGCTGTTGAATTTGCCAGGAAATTCCCCGTAATAGGTTTTGATATAAAACAAAGCCGTGTAGATGAGTTAAATAGGGCATTTGACCGTACGCTTGAAACCGATACAGAACTGTTAAGGTTAGTTTTGTTACCGGGCAGTACCGGAAACGGGCTTATTTTTACTTCAGATGTTCAGGATATTGCCGATTGTAATGTGTATATTATCTCTGTACCTACGCCCACAGATCAGCATAATCGTCCCGATTTGGGTTTGTTGATAAAAGCAAGTGAATCGGTTGCTAAGGTGCTCGTGGCCGGTGACGTTGTTATTTATGAATCTACTGTTTATCCCGGAGTTACCGAAGACGTATGCGTACCGGTACTTGAAAGGCTATCAGCACTAAAGTTTAACATCGATTTTTTTGCGGGATACTCGCCTGAGCGAATCAATCCGGGAGATAAAATACATACACTTACCAATATTTTAAAGGTAACGTCGGGCTCAACACCGGAGGCTGCCGATTTTATCGACGGGCTTTATCGAACAATTGTTAATGCTGGTACACATAAAGCTCCGAGTATAAAAGTTGCTGAGGCTTGTAAAGTGATCGAAAACTCACAGCGGGACATCAATATTGCCTTTGTGAACGAACTAGCCAAAATATTTAATATTATGGGCATCGATACACATGCGGTTTTAGAAGCTGCTGGTACCAAATGGAACTTTCTGAATTTTAAACCAGGGCTTGTTGGCGGTCATTGCACAGGCGTTGATCCGTATTATCTAGCTCAAAAGGCCCAGGAGGTTGGTTATCATCCCGAAATTATATTGGCTGGCCGGCGGCTTAATGACGGCATGGGTACTTATGTGG
>NZ_JBFUKF010000680.1:0-1676 GCF_056400985.1 Mucilaginibacter sp. P4_G9
CAACAAAGACCTTTCCATGACCATTGATAATCTTAAAAACACACGACATCATTTGGTTGATACCGAAAAAATGGCATCATTAGGCAGACTTACCGCTGGTGTTGCCCATGAAATAAATAACCCCATAAACTTTGTAAGTTCAAATGTTAAACCGCTCAGGCTCGATTTTGATGAGCTGTTTTTATTATTAAATAAATATGAAGAGCTTCTAAAAAAAACCGGTGATAAAGAACTTGTTAAGATAGCCTATACCTACAGGCAAAGCACAGATCCTGATTTTATAAAAAACGAAGTAGCCATTTTACTTAACGGTATTGAAGAAGGGGCAAAACGCACTGCCGAAATTGTAAAAAGCCTGTTCACTTTTAGTAATACAGATGGGCAGGTGCTAAAAAGACTCGATATAAATAAAGCCATACACGCCAACCTGCTTATATTAAAGAGTACCATCCCATATTGTATCGAAATTAAAACAGTTTTAAATACCCTGGAGCCCTTAAACTGCTACCCCGGCAACATCAACCAAATATTTATTAACCTGATAACCAACAGCGTTTATTCAATAACAGCAAAAGAACAACACCAAGACGATAAAATAACAATAATTACCCGGGACGTTATCGGCTATATTTCCATTGAAATAACAGATACAGGTATTGGCATGAGCGATGAAACAAAAGAACGCATATTTGAACCTTTTTTTACTACTAAGAACATTGGCGAAGGTATCGGCTTGGGCTTATTTATAGTATTTGGTATTATTGAAAAACACCACGGCAGTATTGATGTAATATCATCGCCGGGTAAAGGCACAACTTTTATTATAAAGATCCCTAAAAATTTAACCTGATATTTTTCTTCCTAAAAAAACTTCTCGGGGTTCGGAACCAGGTTCAGGAACGATTCAAAGTTTTGGGCGTAGTTTGATTGATCAAGCTTGTAATAAAATGCCCCTTTTTTTGATGATAGCTTATCTTTTTCGGGCTGTTTCACCAGCAAGCCTGTTGACAATAACTTGCGGCTGAAGTTCCTGTCGTCGAATTTGGTTTGATACACCCCTTCATACAGTGCCTGTAATTGCGGAATGGTAAATTTTTCGGGCAGCAACTGGAACAATATAGGGTGAAGTGCAGCTTTGTAACGCAATTGCCTTAACGCCAGTCTTACCATTTCGGCATGGTCGAATATCAGGTCGGGCATTTCATCCAGCAAAAACCATTCGGGATGAAACTCTTCGCTTAGCTGTTTTTCGTATTTGTGAATATCAATAAGCGCGAAATACGCGATAGACAAGGTACGTTCAACGGGGTCACGCTCCGGGCGGCCAAATACCTGGAACTGCTCCATATAAACATTTTTAAGCCCGGTACGTAATTCCAGTACACGGTTGGCGGCATCACCCGGCGACTCCGAAGGCTGTATAAATCCCCCCATCAGGCTCCATTTGTGTTTTTCAGGTTCAAGGCCACGCTGTACAAGTAGCAGCTTAATGTTCCAACCATCAAACCCAAATATGATACAATCGGTTGCCACCAACATGCGTTTCTGGCCGCTATACTTCTGCATAATTTAGTTTAGTTTAGAGTTTATTTACAAGTGTAAAAATAATTATGCAATTTTTTATTGTAAACCGGACAACTATTTTTTGAGAAAGCAAATACCATATTACCCATGCC
>NZ_JBFUKF010000681.1:0-1674 GCF_056400985.1 Mucilaginibacter sp. P4_G9
AAGATAATCAGACTGATGAGGTGTTCGCTTTTTTATTTGAATTCGATGTATTGAACATCTGTTAAAAAGTATTTGGGTGATAAGTCATCTTACCTTAATTTATAATATTTATAATACTGACAAAATACTGTTACTAAATTAATTTAGCACGATTTTTTTCGGATAACCAAAGGCTTTTATATTTTTACATTTACCATACTATAAAAAACCGCTTATGATTACCAGAAGACATTTTATTAAACTAAACAGCGTTGCAACTGCTGGTTTGGGCCTTGGCATTGTACCAGTACCAAGCTGGCTTGGCAGCACCGCGCCTGTATTTGAAAGCCGTCGCCCAAAACCTGCCGACCGCAAATTCACCAGCAAGGCTGTTGAAAGCATTATACAAAAAGTTAAAGCCGATATAAAAGACCCGGAAATAGCCTGGCTTTTTGAAAATTGTTACCCCAATACTTTAGATACAACAGTAAATTATTCAGAAAAAGACGGAAAACCCGATACATTTGTTATCACCGGCGATATTTTTGCCATGTGGATGCGCGATTCATCGGCACAGGTTTGGCCGTACTTACCACTGATAAAAAACGACCCGGCCCTTAAAAAGGTGATACAGGGGGTATTAAGCCGGCAGGCCAAATGCGTTTTGATAGACCCTTACGCCAACGCCTTTAACGAAGGCCCAACCGGCAGCGAATGGGACAGCGATGTAACCGACATGAAGCCCGAGCTGCATGAACGCAAATGGGAGATTGATTCCCTTTGCTACCCGGTTCGTTTAGCCTATAATTATTGGAAAATAAGCGGCGACACCAGCTTTTTTGACGAAACCTGGCAAAAAGCAGGTAAAACCATACTGGATACTTTTAAAGTACAGCAGCGCAAAACAGGCAAAGGCCCGTACCACTTTCAGCGTAAAACAGAAACCGCCAGTGATACCGCGCCAAACAAGGGCTATGGTAACCCGGTGAAACCCGTTGGACTCATCTGCAGCATCTTCCGGCCATCCGATGRTGCTACTATCTATCCCTTCCTGGTACCATCTAATTACTTTGCAGTAACCAGTTTGAGGCAAATGGCCGAAATGTTTACTGTGATAGGCAAGGATGCCAAAACAGCGACAGCCTGTAAAGCCCTTGCTGCCGAAGTGGAGGCCGCTCTTAAAAAATATGCGGTTGCCAATCACCCGGTTTATGGTAAAATTCTGGCCTTTGAGGTTGATGGTTTTGGTAACCAATTGTTGATGGATGATAGCAATGTGCCAAGCCTGCTTGCCCTGCCTTACCTCGACTCGTTACCGGTAACCGATCCTTTGTACCAAAACACACGCCGGTTTGTGCTGAGCCTGGATAACCCATACTTTTTTAAAGGTAAAGTTGCCGAAGGTATTGGCGGTCCGCATGTGGGGATGGATTTTATATGGCCAATGGCTATTACCATGCGCGCGCTAACTTCAACAGATAAGTTAGAGATAACCCGATGCCTGCACATGCTAAAAAACACCCATGCAGGTACCGGCTTTATGCACGAAGGTTTCCATAAGGACAATGCCAGCAACTTTACCCGTAAATGGTTTGCCTGGGCCAATACCCTATTTGGCGAACTGATTATTAAACTGCATGCGCATCACCCGGATTTGTTGCAGAAGATATTTTAAATTTTGAGCTGAAAATGCCC
>NZ_JBFUKF010000682.1:0-1673 GCF_056400985.1 Mucilaginibacter sp. P4_G9
CCTCAGATAAGCCTATCGCTATAGCTTGTTTTTTGCTGGTTACTTTTTTACCACTGCCGCTTTTAAGCTTCCCTTCTTTCATTTCATGCATGGTCTTTTCAACTTTTTCCCCTGCTTTTTCTGAATACTTTGCCATAATATTAGTTTTTTAGTAGATATCTTAACTAAAGCAAAACATTTGCCAATTTTGACAATAAGCCGCGGTTGAAAAATTAATTAAAGTTGACCGGCATTTTTACATACTATATCTGTGAAGTAAGTTTTACTTCCAAAAAGCTGGTGCGGTTTACAACATTCCCTTACAAAGTAAAAGGATAAATTTAGTTGATCAATATTTTTTATATCTTCAAACATCTGATTTAAATATCCGTTACCCATTTCAAAAAAACAGATTTAACCACTACTGTATGCCGGCAAAAAAACTGATAGCCCCCTTTTACGAACGCCTTGCACTTACCTTAATAGGCTTTTTGGCTCTCGGATACCTCATCATTGTGGGTAAAGATATTCTTGATCCACTCATTTTCGGTTTCATATTTGCTATTTTATTATTGCCGATTTCCAGCTTTTTAGAGAAAAAACTACGGTTGCCACGCAGTATGTCGTCCCTGGTATCAATACTTTTAATGGTTGGCCTGGTAAGTGGAATATTATACCTGGTAGGCTCCCAGATCYCAAACCTGGCCAACGACTGGCCAATGCTTAAAAACCAGGTTACACAATCCCTGCACGACCTGCAGGAATGGGTGCAATCGGCTTTCCATATTAACGCCAGCAGGCAACTAAAATATGTTAACGATGCTTCTAAAAAGATCATGGAATCGGGTACCGATGTGGTGGGTACAACATTTGGGGCTATATCATCACTCATGATATTTTATGTATTCATCATGATCTTCACCTTTTTTATATTGCTTTACAGGCGTTTGCTGCTGCGTTTTATCATTTGGGTTTTCAGAGATGAAAACTCACACGTGGTGATGGATATTGTAGAGAACATTCAATCCATTTTAAGGCAATATATCCTGGGCTTACTGCTCGAGATGGTGATAGTGGCCAGCGTGGCAATTACTATTTTTTGGTGGATTGGGATAAAATATGCCGTTTTGCTGGGTATTATTGTGGGCTTATTTAACATCATACCATACATAGGCATCTTTACCGCTTTATTGCTTAGCGCCATTATTACCTTTGCTACCGGCAATATTGCTAAAACAATTACAGTTGTAGTAAGCATAATATCTATTCACGCCGTTGATGCTAACTTTTTATTGCCAACCATTGTAGGCTCAAAAGTGAGGCTTAACGCCCTTATCTCTTTCATTGGCATTGTGCTGGGCGAAATGATCTGGGGACTTTCAGGCATGTTCCTTTCTATCCCCGTGATAGCTATTTTTAAGATCATTTTTGACAGGATAGAGAGCCTCAAGCCATGGGGTTACCTATTAGGTGGCGACTATGAATACAACAAAGCGGCCGCCGAAAAAATGAAAACCGAATAAATTTATCTTATAAAATCTACTCTGCTCTTTTTAACTGTTTGAACATTTATTGTAAATTTGTTTCATACAGATACCCTTATAAAATAATGCAAATTGTGAGTAATAACCCGCGCCTGGTTTACAGGTGCAAAAAATGTAAGGAAATCCTTAACATCAGGCGTAAGCGTGGCT